>CAINFN010000210.1 GCA_903848125.1 uncultured Bacteroidota bacterium | reverse complement strand
ATGAAAACAAATGAAATAGAAGTAAAAGACCCTATATTAGTTCTACCTTCAAAACAAGAAATACCAATTTAATAAAAAAGCCACTCGTTAATTCAAGTGGCTTAATTTTTACTTTTTCATTTCTATATGATTTACTCCTGTTAACGCAGAAGCTCCTCCTAAAACTCCTTTACCACAAGCTACTAAATAATCATTAATTTGCGCATCAGTCATTCCTTTCTCTTTTAAGTCTTTATAACTTATAGATATTGCATCAGCTAAAGGAATTGGCGATTTCGTTAAAAGATAGTGTAAAAAACCTATTTGGTCGCCTCTACCTATTAATTTAAAATGTAATCCATTTCTATCTAAATTATAACCTCCTAAAGTATGATTAGTAAATACATCAGGAATTATACCTGCAAAAGGAGATAATTTCTTTCTACCTTCCTTACCAATTTCATACATAAATTTAGTGCCTTCTCCATCCATAAAACCACTATAAGCTTCTTTAGTTAAATGGTGCATTAATCTAAATGGGTCTAATTGACCTCCTGCTAATTTTATAGTAACTCCATCTATTTTAGGCAATAAAAAATCAGGTTTGCTAGAATCTGTGAAATTAACGTTATCATCGTCTTTAGTACCAAATAATTTATTTAAACCAGCATTTAAACCCAATAAAGCACTATAAGTAGCGACCTGTCTAACTTTTGTTCTTAAAACCATTATTGCTACTTTTTTTTCTCCTATTGAATGATTCCCTTTAGTGTTTAAAAGAATATTTACTGCCTTTATTGGGTCTGAAACCATATTTTCCCATTTAGAAACTTCAAGTTTTGGAGCAAAAAATACTTTATTCATAAAGTTTGATGCTTTACCAAATGTAACTTTACTTGTTCCGGTAGCGTGATTAACAGTTTCTGCAATTAATTTTAAAGCATTAGGATCAGCTTTTTCTACATCAGTAAGGTTGTTATAATACGATTCTGCCAAGTCAATTCTAAATGGTTTTAATTCAAAAAATCCTCCTTCTCCCCTTTGTCCAACTTTACCCATAAAGTTTTCTTTAGGGGCATAATCTAAATCAGCAGTATCAGGGTCTATATTAAGACCAGCTTTAAGCCATTTAGCATAGTTTTCGTGTGATAATAAACTTTGTCTATTTTGTTCGTGATGGCTAATACTTCCAAAAAAAGATTTATAAGTAGTCATTACGAATTTAGCATATTTCCCCCAATGAATAGGGTCAAACATTAAAAGTCCTGCATGAGTAATTGGTGCTACTGTACCGTGACCAAAAGTGGCTAAATTTCTAAAAAACTCTGGTATTTTACCTGCTTTATGCCAAAGACTATTTTTATCTATTTGATTAATATCAGACTTTATTCTTGAATTTATTTTGCGTCTTCTATTTTGTAATAAATAAGATTCATCACTTAACTCTCTTGCTCCTTTTGGACTAGAAATTGCTCTTTTTACTTGTTCTGAGCTTAAATTTAACTCCATAGCAGTATTATCTATTGATTTACTGTATTCTTGTCCTTTATCAATATGATTGTCTTTAACGTACTTCCAAATTGCTCTAGCTTCTTCTGGAGTAAATTTATTGTCTTTTTTATTTATAAAACGCTCTGTTGTATTTTTATTATATAATTGATTTTT
>CAINFN010000209.1 GCA_903848125.1 uncultured Bacteroidota bacterium | reverse complement strand
TAAAATTAATAAACCACCTGTGATCACAATGGTAATACCTGCTAATCTAGTTTCAAAAGCAACAGCAGCTAGTATTGCCAACAATAGCAAATGCTTGATGGAATAGGAATTAAAATAAAAAAGACCCACCCAAATAAAAAATAAAATTTCAACTATAAATAAACCTTCCGACCACAACATCGTATAAATTTCCAACAACCCAGGGCTTGCCACTATCAGCACTAACAAAATCCATTTTAACCATCTCGCATGATTTATTTTTTCTAAAATACATCCACTAATAAAAATAGCCACTGCAAAAAGTACACCATTTAAATAAGGTGCAAAAACGATTACATCTTGTCTGAAAATAAATTGAACCAAGGCTAAAAAACTGGGATAAAAAAGTGGAAATAAAATTAGTGGGCTATCATCAAATTGATAAAAACCCTTTCCTTTCATTAAACTATCAGCCGCGCTTTTATAATAGATAGAATCGGGCGAAATACCTACTCCCCCATGTGTCGTAAAAACAATAATGAGGAGCATGCCCACTAGGGCAGCAAACAGAGCATCGATATTGTTTTTTAGTAAGCGCAATGGGTTCATTTTGACAAAAATACACACTTTCTATCAAGGTTAGGTTTCCTGATAGCTAGACAATACAGTACTTATTACCATTAAGCAATCTTTATTTTGTAAAAAGAAAAAAAAGTAGGAAATTAACTGCCTAAACCGATTTTTTATTAACGATTATATACTTATGAAAAAAGCCATCAAAATGGGCCTTAAAACCCTTTCTATTATTTGTTTATTAGGTTTAACATTAACCTCTTGTAGCAATAAAAGAAGTGACAAACCTACTATTTTAGTTTTCTCAAAAACAGGTGGTTTCCACCATGAATCCATTCCTGTTGGCATTAAAGCCATTCAAGAATTAGGTGAAAAAAATGGTTTTTTAGTAGATACCACCACAGATGCCAACAAATTTGCCGAGGACAGTTTGAAGAAATATGCTGCGTTGGTATTTTTAAGCAGCACTGGCGAATTGTTATCAGGCAATCAAGAAATTGCTTTAGAAAGATACATGCAAGCAGGTGGAGGTTTTGTAGGCATTCATGCGGCAGCTGATGCAGAATATGATTGGAACTGGTATGTGCGTATGATTGGTGCGTCCTTTAAAAGCCATCCTGCACAACAAGAAGCTACCTTAATTATTAACGATAAAAACCACCCTTCAACCGATAGCCTACCTGCTACTTGGTCTAGAAAAGACGAGTGGTACAACTTTAAAAATATTAGCAAGGATATTAAAGTATTGATGAGCATTGATGAAAAATCTTATCAAGGTGGCGAAAATGGAGCTAACCACCCTATGGCATGGTACCATAGTTTTGATGGAGGTCGTGTTTTTTATACTGAATTAGGTCATACGAATGAGTCCTTTGCTGAACCTTTATTTTTAAAACATATTCTAGGTGGTATTAAATACGCAATGGGTGATAATACTGCTGATTATAAAAAAGCACATAGTGCTTTTGCACCAGACGAAAGTCATTTTACAAAAAAGGATTTAGTGACTGGCACTTTCTTTGAACCTACTGAACTTTCTGTACTTCCTAACTTAGATGTATTAGTAGTACAACGTCGTGGTGAAATTTATTTATATAAAAATGATGCTAAAAAAATTAAACAAGCAGGTTTTTTAAACGTGTATTGGAAAACAACTGCACCAGGTGTTAATTCAGAAGAAGGTTTGTTAGGCGTAAAAGCAGATCCTGATTTTGCAAAAAATCATTTCGTTTATGTTTTTTATAGTGCCCCTGATACTGCTTTAAATAGATTGTCTCGTTTTACTTTAGAAAATGATACCATCATCAATAGTTCTGAAAAAATTATTTTACAATTTTATGAGCAACGTGATATTTGTTGCCATACCGGTGGTTCTATCGCCTTTGGTCCTGATAAATCTTTATTTGTTTCAACAGGTGATAATGCCACTCCTTTTGATGAACCCAATCAAAAATATGTTAGCCATGGGTATGCTCCTGTAGATGACCGTCCAGGTCACCTTCAATATGATGAGCGTCGTGCTGCAGGAAATACCAATGACTTAAGAGGAAAAATTTTACGCATTAAAGTAAAAGCTGATGGCAGCTATGAAATACCAGAAGGAAATTTATTTCCAAAAGGAATGGATAAAACAAGACCAGAAATTTATGTAATGGGTGATAGAAATCCATATAGAATTTCGGTTGACCCAAAGAATGGCTATTTATATTGGGGTGAAGTAGGTCCTGATGCCAATTCAGATAGTTTGGAAACGCGAGGCCCTCGTGGTTATGATGAAGTGAACCAAGCGCGTAAAGCAGGCTTTTTTGGCTGGCCTTTTTTTATAGGAAATAACTACCCTTACCATTTGTATGATTACGCCACTGGTAAAACTGGCCCCACTACTGATCCAGCTAAACCTATCAATAATTCAAGAAATAATACTGGATTAACTGAATTGCCTCCTGCACAACCTGCCTTCATTTGGTATCCTTATGGAGTATCTACCATGGATTTTCCATCCTTAGGTGCTGGCGGACGTACTGCCATGGCAGGTCCTGTTTATTACAGCGACTTATATCCTAAAGAAACAAGATACCCTTCTTATTATGATGGTAAATTCTTCTTTAACGAATGGATGCGTGGCTATATTAAAGCAGTAAGTATGAAAGCAAATGGCGACTATGATAGAATGGAACCATTTATGCCTAATACCAAATTTCATTCTGCTATTGATATTGAATTAGGTCCTGATGGTCGTTTTTATGTATTAGAATATGGTACAGGCTGGTTTACTAAAAATGCTGATGCTGGTTTATCTAGGATCGATTATAAATGATTAAATGAATAAACGGCAATTTATAAAAAATGTTTTGTTAACTACAGTGGCAGCTCCATTAGGGATGAGTGGCATTGCACAAAGTTTTAAACAAAAGGAAAATGTACCGGCCATTGTTTTAGCTAAAGATGAAGATTTTTGGTTGTCCATCAGAAATCAATATCTTTTAAAACCAGATTATATTAACTTAGAAAATGGTTACTATAATTTTATTCCGCAGCCTTTACTTGAAAAGTTGATTGAACATATTAGAGAAGTGAATTACCAAGGATCTTGGTATATGAGAACAGTTCAATGGGATAATAAAAAGAAAATCGCAGCAAGGCTTGCTGGAATTGCAGGTTGCTTACCCGAAGAATTAATCATCACCCGAAATGCAACCGAATCACTTGACTTAGTGATTGGTGGTTTTCATTGGACGCCTGGTGATGAGGCCATCATGGCGATACAGGATTACGGTTCTATGTTAGATATGTTTGAGCAAGTCAAGAATAGATATGGCGTAGTTAATATAAAAGTGTCTTTGCCTCTTCATCCAAAAAATGATGAAGAAATTGTAAACCTCTATGCCAATGCTATTTCAGAAAGAACCAAAGTGATGATGATAAGTCATATGGTAAATATTACTGGGCAATTATTGCCTGTGCGTAAAATTTGCGATATGGCACATGCCAAAGGAGTACAAGTAATTGTTGATGGTGCACACGCATTTGCACATTCAAAATATCGTATAGATGAATTCAATTGCGACTATTATGCTACCTCTTTACACAAGTGGTTGAGTACTCCATTAGGCGCAGGCTTTTTGTATATTAATAAAAAGAATACTAAAAAGCTATGGCCTTTGCTTGCCGATGGCGAAAAAGATTTTTCTAAGATTAACAGACTCAATCATACTGGAACACATCCCGTGCATACCGACTTAACCATTAATGATTGTATTGATTATTACGAGATGATGGGGGCTGAAAAGAAAGAGGCAAGAATGTACTTTTTACAAAACTATTGGACAAGTAAAGTAAGGAATCTACCCAGAGTAATTATAAATACACCGGCCGAATTTAACAGAAGCTGCGGTATTGCTAATGTAGGTATAGAAGGCATTACACCAGGTGATTTAGCACAAAGATTATTAAAAGAACATAATGTATTTACAGTAGCCATTGATGGTGCCGAAGTGCATGGCTGTAGAATTTGTCCAAATGTGTATACTACTACAGCAGAATTAGATACCTTTGTGCTAGCTATAAAAAAACTTTCTAATAATGCATAAGGATTTCATAAGAACCACAGAATCTAGTTCCCTCTACCAAAATATTGAAGCTACTCCCACTGCTGAGATACTAAAAAATATAAATAAAGAAGACGCTAAAGTGGCGTTTGAAGTAGAAAAGGTAATCCCATCTATTGAATTATTAGTTGATGCCTTGGCTGAAAAATTATTAAATGGCGGACGTCTTTTTTATATTGGCGCCGGCACCAGTGGCCGCTTAGGAATGGTTGACGCAAGTGAATGCCCTCCCACTTATGGAGTCCCTGATGATTTAGTAGTAGGTATCATTGCAGGTGGTAAGGAAGCTATGTTTCATGCAGTAGAAAATGCCGAAGATGATACAAAACAAGCTTGGATAGATTTACAAGCTTATAAAATTACTTCATTAGATTTTGTAATTGGCGTTGCTGCAAGCGGAACCACCCCCTACGTCATTGCAGGATTAGAAAAATGCAAAGAAGCGGGCATACTCACAGGAAGTATTTCTTGTAATAGAAATAGCCCTTTAAGTGCGGCAGCAGATTTCCCTATTGAAGTAGTAGTAGGTCCTGAATTTATTACAGGAAGTACTCGAATGAAAAGCGGTACAGCACAAAAATTAGTATTGAACATGATTTCTACTACCGTGATGGTGAAATTAGGCCGCATAAAAGGCAATAAAATGGTCAATATGCAACTCACCAATCAAAAATTATTTGATAGAGGGGTAAAAATGATCATGGAAGATTTAAACTTAACTGATACTGCTCTAGCTACTGAGCTTTTAACCAAATATGGTTCTGTTAAAAAATCTATTGAGGAATATGCAAAGGCAAAACACTAGAATTAACAGCATTTTGCCAATTTTCCACACCGGCTTAAAACCATTCAATTTCAATAGCTTATAGCTTAACTTTACCACTTATAAATTTGCATATGCTTAAAGTAGGTGTGTTTGGAGTGGGCCATTTAGGAAAATACCATCTTAATAATTGGAAAGAAATCCCAGGCGTTAGTTTGGTAGGATTTTTCGATCCCAACAATGATCATGCAAAAGAGGTAGAAAAAACCTATGGCCTAAAAAGATACATGGATGAAGAAAAATTAATTGCTGCCTGTGATATCATAGATGTAGTCACTCCTACCCAACATCACTTTCCAGTTTGCGAAATGGCCATTAAAATGGGTAAACATGTTTTTGTTGAAAAACCCATGGCCAATACCATTGAAGAAGGAAGGGCCATTGTAAACATGGTCAAAGAAGCCAATGTTAAATTGCAAGTAGGCCATGTAGAAAGATTTAATCCAGCTTATACTGCTTTAAAAAATGCATCCTTAAATCCTTTATTTATTGAAGTGCACCGTTTGGCACAATTTAATCCAAGAGGTACAGAAGTAAGTGTGATTTTTGATTTAATGATTCATGATATTGATATTATTTTAAGTATTGTAAAAAGCGATATAAAAAATATTTCTGCAAGTGGAGTTGCTGTATTAACTGACACCCCTGATATTGCCAACGTACGCATTGAATTCAATAACGGCTGTGTAGCTAATTTAACAAGCAGTCGAATTAGTATGAAAAAAATGCGCAAAATTAGACTGTTTCAAAAAGATGCCTATATCGGCATTGATTTCTTAGAAAAAAATACTGAAATTATTAAATTAAAGCTACCCGAGGAAACGGATGCTTTTTCATTTGATATTGAAACACATCAGGGTACCAAAACCATTTCTATTTCTAATCCAGTGATTGAAGATGGCAATGCCATTAAAGCGGAACTAAGTAGTTTTGTTCATGCCATTGTAAATGATGAGACCCCTGTAGTAAGTGAAATGGATGGATTTTTAGCAATGGAAGTGGCACACCATATTTTAGAAAAAATAAGTAAGAGCACTTCTATTTTAAAGCAAAACTCTGATGCATATCCAATGGCCGATCCCACTCCATTGGAAGATTAGGCAAGCCTTTTGTTTAAGATATAATTAGCGATGGCTAAATCAAGCGGTCTAGTAATTTTAATATTTTCGTATTCTCCATCTACCAAATAAACAGGTGTACCACTAGCTTCTACTACATTGGCTTCGTCCGTAAATGAATTTTGAAATGGCTGTTCAAATGCCTTTAACAACAATTCTGACCTAAAAGTTTGAGGCGTTTGAATTAACATTACATTTTCTCTATCTAATAACTGATGCGCATCCCCTTTCATTAATCGAACTGTGTCAGTTGCAGTTACTGCAGGAATAGCAGACCCTTTTTCAAATGCTTGCTGATAGCACCTTTGTATTAATGCGGGTGTTAACAAACACCTTACTGCATCATGTACAAACACAATCGAAGGATTAATAACTTTAGCAAGCCCATTTTTTACTGATTGAAAACGAGTTTCTCCACCAGCTACATAACTAATTTTATTTTTATACTTGCTTTTACGTAAAATCTCTTCTCCTTGTTTTAAATAGCCCTCTTGCAATACGACCACTATTTCAAGGTCAGAAAAAGCTGCCACAAACTGATCTATGGTATGTGTTAAAATAGACTTATGCTCTATTTCTAAAAATTGTTTTGGCACCACCGATCCCATTCTTTGGCCTGTACCTCCAGCAACAATGATGGCTATTTTTTTCAACTCCATAATGAAATATTAATTCGACTTACAAGTCTATTTACCTAATAATTTTATCACTTCGGCCTTCAACAACATTTTATCAATTGGTGCAGTGCCCACTATTTCACAAACCAATCCGCCTGCTATATTGGCTATTTCAGCAGCCAAAGACATGTTTTTAGTGGCCGCGTAGGTTAATGAAGCCACTGCTATTACTGTATCACCTGCTCCACTTACATCAGATATATTTCTGATATGCGTTGGAATTAAATTTTGCTCACTTTTGGTAGCAAAATAAACTCCATGTTCCGACAAAGTGATAAATGAAATTTCATGCGCTAAACTTTTTTGTAAAGCAGCATGCACTTTATTTAAACTAGCTACCTCCATTGATTCTATTGATATATTCAACCCCTCTTTCACTTCTTTCAAATTGGGCTTAAATAGGGTACAACCCTTGTAAGCTAAAAAGTTTTTTTGCTTTGGATCAACTGAAGTAGGAATATCGTGTACTTTACAAAAATCTAATATTGTATGAATGACACGCTCCGTTAATACCCCTTTATTATAATCTTCTAAAATAATTAAGCCTGGCTTTTCTGTTTGTATGTATTCAATAAAATGAGCGATCAATTCGTCTTCCTCTTTTGTATTTAAATCATTGGTATGTTCATGATCAAGCCTCATCATTTGCTGGTTGCGGCCCATCACACGCACCTTATTCGTGGTCACCCTAGTAGTGCTGGTTTGAATATAGTTGGTATTTATGCCATGGCTTTCTAATAAACCTTTCAATTCAGTACCTTCTGAATCCTTGCCTATGACAGCAAACAAAGTGGTGGGTGCACCTAAAGCCCTTAAATTTAAAGCCACATTAGCAGCACCGCCTACCCTTATTTCTTTTTTTTGTAAAGCCACTATTGGAACAGGCGCTTCGGGAGAAATTCTATCTACCGAACCCCACCAATACGTATCCAGCATAACATCTCCTATAACGCCAATTTTGGTGTTTTTAAAAGACTCGAATAATTGATCAATTGCTGCAAGTTCCATGGTCCTACTCTGTTTTTTGATTGCGTAAAGCGATATAATACAAAGGTATACCCAATAAGGTAATTACCAAGCCCCATAAAGAGTACTTTGGTTCCGTATATACCAACCCAATACAAAATACAGTGGCCATAATAATATAGATAGCTGGTAAAAAAGGATACCCAAAAGCCTTATAGGGTCTAGGCATATTTGGCTCTTTTTTTCTTAATATAAAAATACCTATGATGGTTAACACATAAAATATAACAACGATAAAAGAAACCATCGTTAACAAGTCACCATACTTGCCACTTAAACACAATAACGAAGCCACCAACGCTTGAATCCACAATCCATAAGCAGGAACTTCATTTTTATTTAAGGTACCTGTTTTCTTAAAAAATAAACCATCCTTCGCCATCGTATAATATACTCTTGCACCTGCTAATATTAATCCATTGTTACAACCAAAAGTAGAAATCATAATCATAACAGCAATGACAATGGTACCTATATTACCTAATACCGCATTGGCGGCTGCAATAGCTACTCTATCATTTTCGGCAAAAGCAATATCATGCAATGGTAACACATTTAAGTACATTAGGTTCGCACTCATATAAATTAAGGTGACGATACTAGTTCCTAAAAATAAACTTAACCCAATATTGCGTTGTGGATTTTTAATTTCACCAGCGATAAAAGTAACGTTGTTCCAAGAGTCACTACTAAAAATAGAACCTACCATGGCAGCAGCCATCGCACCAATTAAGGCAGTACCTCCAATAGGCAACCAGCTATGTGTTACAACGCCGTCAGCTCCTGTACTTGGTATAGCTTGTTTTGCATCAAATGCGTTGATCCAGTTTTCGTTCCAAAAACTATGTTTAGTAAATAAAAAACCTACTATAATTAAACCAAACAATGAAATAAGCTTTGTAAATGTGAAAGTGTTTTGTATCATTTTACTTTCCTTAACTCCCCTTGTATTGGTATAGGTCAAAAATACAATCAAACAAATAGCTAGTACTTGCGCTGCTGATATTTTTATAAAACCTAAATCAGCCAATATATTATTTTCACCAACAGCAGGTATTAAATAAGCAGTAAACCTACTAAATGCTACGGCCACAGCAGCTATAGTGGCAGTTTGAATTACCGAGAAAAAGCTCCAGCCAAACAAAAAACCAACCAACGGATTATATGCTTTTTTTAAATAAACATACTGCCCTCCAGCTTTAGGATACATGGCACTTAATTCTCCATAACTTACTGCAGCAGTAATGGTCATGAAACCGGTAATCACCCATGCAGCAATTAACCAGCCAGCACTTCCCACATATCTTGTGATAGAAGAACTTACAATAAAAATTCCAGAGCCTATCATACCACCTGCTACAATCATAGTAGCATCTAAGGCACCTAGTCTTGGTTTAAATTCAGATGTTTCGGCTGTTTCGTTATTTGTTGACATATTACTTGAATTTAATAATGTTTGAGTTTAAAAATAAAAATCCTTCCCATTTAGTTGGAAAGGATTTTAACCTTATTAGTTTTTGGATTTATATTCCCCATTTAACCCTTTCACAATATCAGAGGTGATATCATAAGCGGTATCTTTATAATACATCAAATCGGAGTTACTTGAAAATATATAAGCAAAGGTTTTAGATTTATTGTATTTTTCTAGATACAATTCAATCTTCTTTTTTACTTCTTGTAATTTTTTAAAACTTTCCTCTTGTAATTCTTGAGACAACTGTTGTTCTTTACTCGTATAATTTTTTTCTAATTGCGCTAATTCTTGTTGACGGTTTGCCACTTGAGCTTGTGTAAAACTTTGACCATTTTTTTGAAGATCTTGGTACTTAGCAGCAAATATATTTTTTAACGCAGTTAACTGTTTTGCATTTTCCATATCCTTTACTTGCAAAGCCGATTTCACTTCTTTAAAAAACTCATAATTATTTTGAATAGAATCTATTTCAAAATAGGCCACTTTTGTTCCCCCTGCTGCCAATGCAGTAGATTTAATTACTGGATTGCTATTAGTAAAATGCAAAACATATAAAATAATAATGGCTAAAGCCAAAACTCCATTCACCATCCAAGACGTTGATTTCATTTGAAAATTGGGTTTAAATAAGTACAAAGGAACTACTTGCCCTTGCCCTATAAAAATAGGTAAAATTATAAATCTAGCTGCTAAAAATGACATAAAAAAAGCAGGAAAAGTGACCCTTTCCTGCTTTTTAACGTTTAATAGATTTTATTATTCATCGTCGTCAAAGCTCATCGCCTCGCGTGTAGTAGCCAATACTTCATATTCTTCCTTGCTACCTACGATTAATTTTTCAAAGTCTTTTTGACCAGTACCCGCTGGGATTAAATGTCCTGTAATAACGTTCTCTTTCAATCCTAACATTAAGTCCACCTTGCCTTGAATGGCAGCTTGGCTTAACACTTTGGTTGTTTCTTGGAACGATGCCGCAGAAATCCAGCTTTGTACCCCTAATGATGCTTTTGTAATACCTAATAATACTGGACGAGCTGTAGCAGGTTTTGCGTCACGCACTTCTACTACTTTTTTGTCTGCACGTCTTAAGATAGAATTCTCTTCTCTTAATTCACGAACAGTTACAATTTGTCCAGCCTTTAATTTAGCACTTTCGCCTGCATCGGTTACTACTTTCTTATCGTAGATTCGATCGTTCTCTTCGATAAAGTCGAAGCGATCTTCTAAATCCTCCTCTAAGAATTTGGTATCTCCTGCATCAACGATTTCCACTTTCTTCATCATTTGACGAACAATTACTTCAATGTG
>CAINFN010000208.1 GCA_903848125.1 uncultured Bacteroidota bacterium | reverse complement strand
TTGAAGAAGTAGTTCAAACCATGAACACTTTAATTCAACAAGGAAAAATTTTATATTGGGGGACCAGTGAATGGAGCGGTGTTGAAATTATGGAAGCCCACAGAGCTGCTGCTGCCTTGCACTTAATTGGCCCATCGGTGGAGCAACCACAATACAATTTGTTTGAGCGAGCAAAAATGGAAAATGAATATCTAGAAATATTTAAGAATGTTGGTATGGGTACTACTATTTGGAGCCCATTGGCAGCAGGCTTATTAACAGGAAAATACAATGACGGCATACCAGAAGGTTCTCGTTTTCATATAGAAGGCTTTGAATGGCTAAGAGATCGTTGGTTGATGCAGGATAAAGTGAATCGTGTGCAACAACTAGGGGCGATAGCTAAAGCGTTAAAAGTAAGTACAGCTTCGTTGAGTATTGCATGGTGTATAAAAAATAGCCATGTCACTACCGCTATATTAGGGGCCACCAGTAAAGCGCAATTGGTGGATAATTTAACTGCTTTGGAAACGGCCACTTTACTTACCCCAGAAATTATGGAACAAATAGAAGGGATAGTAGAAACCAAACCAAAACTACCAGAATGGTAATGATTGTAATTTTAATTAAGCAACTATGATTTTTACATTAATTGCATCGCTTATTTTAGTTGGTTTTTTTTCGGGCTATGAAATTGGTTTTGTAAGTGCCAACCGATTAAGCTTAGAATTAAAAAAGAAACAAGGAAATAGGGCCGGTAAAATCATTGCAGGTTTTTTACTTTCCCCTACTCAATTTATCGGAACTTGTTTAATAGGATTAAATATATCCTTAGTAGTATTTGGTATTTTATTTGAACAATTACTAGATCAAGTACTATGGGAGAAATTGCATATAGGCGCCTATTCAGTGTTATTAGGCAATACCATTTTATCTACCCTCGTCATTTTACTGATAGGCGAATTGGTACCAAAAGCTATTTTTAAAGCTAGAGCAGTTGCGATGATTTCAACGTTTGCGCCTGTAGCTCGTTTTTTTCATTTATTATTTAAACCCATTACGGTATTATTGGTGAGCCTAGCTCAATGGGTTTTAAGAACTATTTTTAAAGTACAAGTAAGTAATAAAAAGGAAGCTTTTACTAAAGTAGATTTAGCCCACTTTGTACAACAAACAAAACAATCACAAGAACAGCAAGATTTAAATACAGATTTATTTGAAAATGCATTAAGCTTACCCGATATAAAAATTAGAGAATGTCTCGTACCCAGAACAGAAATTGTAGGGGTAGAATTAAGTACAACCATCGCTGAATTAAGTAATGAATTTATAGAAACAAAACTAAGCAAGCTCATCGTGTATGATGAAACATTAGATTCTATTGTTGGCTATGTACATCAGTTAGACTTGTTTAAAAAGCCAGCTAATATAGCTGCTATATTGCATTCCATACCATTGGTTACCGAAAGTATGAATGCAGCAGATCTAATAAGTTTATTTTCAAAAAAGAGAAAAAGCATTGCATGGGTAGTAGATGAATTTGGAGGTACCGCTGGTATTGTAACCATGGAAGATGTGTTGGAAGAAATTTTTGGTGAAATAGAGGATGAATATGATGAACAAGAATTTCTTGAAAAAAAGATAAATGAAACAGAATTTATATTTAGTGGGCGTCTAGAATTAGATTACTTATATGAAAAATATGGCATAGATTTTTCAGCAGATGATGCCGAAACCCTAAGCGGCTATTTAATTCATAAACACGAGTCTATTCCCAAGCTAAGAACCATCATTCATTTGACCCATTTTGATGCCGAGATATTGGCTGTAAGTGCTACCCGTATTGAAAAGGTTAAAATAACCATTCGCTAATATTTTCTTGGTTTAGCCCCCAATTTTCCGGTATAACCCTTAACTTTAGCCCTCATTGAAATTAAGACATGGCACTATTTGACAGATTTAAAAAAAGCGATGATTCAGAGATGTCTTTCATCGATCATCTTGAGGTTCTAAGAGGAACTATTGTACGTTCTTTGTCATCTGTATTAATTACTTCTATCGTAATATTTATATATAGAGATTGGATTATGGACAACGTTATTACTGGTCCATTGAATTCAGATTTTGTTACCTATAAAGCCTTCTGCAATTTAAGTCATTGGTTACACCTAGGGGATTCACTATGTATGCCACCCGTAAAAGTGTCTTTACAAAGTACCACTTTTGGAGGTCAGTTTTTAAGTAGTATTAGTATGGCATTTGTAGGTGGATTAATTGTCGCCTTCCCTTATATATTTTATCAAATCTGGTCATTTGTAAAACCGGCTTTAAAAGAGAAAGAAGTAAAAAATACAAGGTTCATGATTTTCTGGGTGTCTTTTTTCTTTTTCATGGGCGCCGCTTTTGGCTTTTTTGTTTTGGGACCATTCACCTTTAATTTCTTGGCAGGGTTTCAACTCGGCTCAAAGGGTGCAATCACTACCATTCCTACTTTTGCTGATTATTTAGACAATCTTACTAATTTAATATTGGGATGTGGCATTGCATTTGAATTACCTGTTATCGTATTTCTATTAACTAAAATTGGATTGATTACCCCTAAGTTTTTAACTACTACTCGTAAATACGCAGTAGTGATTATTTTATTTGTAGCTGCGTTTATCACCCCAAGTCCAGACTGGTATAGTCAAACCATTGTCTTTATCCCATTGTATACCTTATTTGAATTTAGCATCTTTGTTTCTAGATGGGCACATAAGTCTGTTAAGAAATCAGAGGAGGAATGGGATTAAAAATTGAATTGTTTTAAAAGGAGATGAAATAATCTTCTAAATTTTATACGTAAAATAAAAATTATGTCATTTGTATTTGATAGCACCAAACCAATTGCATTAGGCGCAGACCATGCTGGTATTGATTATAAAAATTCCATTAAAACTTGGTTAGAAGAAAAAGGTTACGCCGTAAAAGATTTTGGTACCTATACTACCGACTCGGTAGATTACCCCGACTTTGCTCATCCTACAGCTAGTAGTGTAGAAAAAAAGGAAGCAAGTTTCGGAATTTTATTTTGTGGCAGTGCCAACGGCGTTGCTATGACAGCGAATAAACATGCCGGTATAAGAGCAGGTTTGTGTTGGCAAACCGAAGTGGCTGAATTAACTAGATTACATAACGACGCCAATGTGATTTGCATACCTGCAAGATTTGTGGCTTTAGATTTAGCTAAAGAAATGATTGAAAAATTTATGTCTACCCCTTTTGAGGGTGGGCGACATCAAAATCGAGTAAATAAAATTACTTGCTAATAAAGCAGTAATCAATAAATTATTTTTTATTATAAATTAATTCCCATGCGTAAATTATTATTAGCATTTTTACTTATTACCTCTATCGCTCAAGCACAAGTTATAGATGTAACCACTGCATCAAAAGCCATCACTGCAGCCGTTTTAAAAGAACACTTAAGTGTTATTGCGAGTGCCGAAATGCAAGGAAGAGAAACCGGAACCGAAGGTGAAAGAAAAGCAGCTGCTTACTTAATGAGTCAGTATAAAAAATTTAATTTAAAAGCTGGATACAATGGTAATTATAGATTGCCTTTTACTTTGTATAAAGATGAATTGGGTAAATCTGAATTAAAGATAAATGGAGAGCCAGCAACTTTGGATCAAGATTATTGGATGTATAGTGCTAATGTTCCAGCCAGTACTTTAAAAACAAATGCAATTATTTTTGTAGGCAATGATTTTAATGATAAAATAACAGTAGATGTTAAAGGAAAAATTCTTGTTGCTACCGAAAATGAAGAAAACAGCATGAGAAAAGTAATGGCTGCTCAAAAATTAGGCGCGGCTGCTATGATCATTGTTGCTAAAACCAATACAAATACTTCTAACCTCGCCACTGCAAGACCAAGATTGGCTGCAAAATCAACCAGTTTTCCCTATTTTAAAGTAAGTAAAAGCTTTGGTAGTAAATTAGTGGGAGGCAGCAAAGCCTTCTCTGATCAAGAATGGGCTGATATGCCTAAAGGCGTCTATAGCACCAATATAGAATGGTCTGTTGAACAGCAAACCAAAGAACTTCCTAGTGCAGATGTAATTGCCTACATGCCTGCCAAAGAAAAAACAGATGAATATTTATTTATCACTAGTCACTATGATCATGAAGGAATTAAAAATGGTGTGATTTATTATGGTGCAGATGATGACGGATCAGGAACAGCCAGTGTAGTCACTATTGCTAGTGCTTTTGCCAATGCGGCCAAGCACGGTTTTGTACCAAAAAGAAATATTGTTTTTATGAATGTTTCTGGAGAAGAAAAAGGATTATTAGGATCTAAATATTATGCTGAACATCCTGTATTTCCATTAGAAAAAACCACTGCTGATTTAAATATAGATATGGTGGGTCGAATCGATCCTACCTACACTGGTGATTCTAATAATTATGTATACGTAATTGGTGAAGAAAAAATTAGTAGTGACTTACAAAAAATCACCAATAAAGTAAACAACGAGGTAGGACATTTAGAATTGGATAGAAGATTCAATGATCCAAAAGATCCAAATCGTTTTTACTACCGTAGCGACCATTATAATTTTGCTTTAAAAGGCGTTCCTGTTCTATTCTATTTTAATGGTACCCATAAAGATTATCATCAGCCCTCTGATACCATCGAGAAAATTAACTTTGACTTAATGGAAAAAAGAGTTCGATTTATATTCAATACTGCATGGGAAATAGCAACGAGAGACGAAATGCTTAAAAGAGATATGCCATTAGATATGACAGGTCGTTAATTAAAATGGGTCTTAAATTTTCTTTAGACCCATTTTAATTATTGACCAAGAATATAAGCAAATATCAAAGGGACTACAATGGTGGCGTCACTTTCTACAATAAACTTAGGTGTATGAATATCTAATTTGCCCCAAGTAATTTTTTCATTCGGAACGGCTCCTGAATAAGATCCATAAGAAGTTGTGCTATCACTTACTTGACAGAAATAACTCCAAAAAGGCACATCATGCCATTCTAAATCTTGGTACATCATCGGCACCACACAAATGGGAAAATCACCGGCAATACCACCACCTACTTGGAAAAATCCAACGCCCTTGCCCCCACTATTCGCACGGTACCACTCTGTTAGTTCCACCATGTATTCAATACCGTTTTTAACAGTGCTTGCTTTTAATTCTTTTTTAATCACATAGCTAGCAAATATGTTTCCAGTGGTACTATCTTCCCAACCTGGTACGACAATAGGAATATTCTTTTTAGCTGCAGCCACAATCCAGCTGTCTTTAGGATCTATCTCATAATATTGTTCCAACTCTCCACTTAATACTACTTGGTATAAAAACTCATGTGGAAAATAGCGCTCCCCTTTTGCTTCGGCTTGCTTCCAATATTTTACAATATGCTTTTGTAATCTTCTAAATGCTTCTTCTTCTGGAATACAAGTATCAGTTACACGGTTATAATGATTCTCTAATAAATCCCACTCGTCCTGAGGAGTAAGATCGCGATAATTGGGTACACGCTTATAATGACTATGCGCCACTAAGTTCATGACATCTTCCTCTAGGTTTGCACCCGTACAACTAATGATAGCAATTTTATCTTGACGAATCATTTCAGCCAAGCTAATACCTAATTCGGCGGTACTCATGGCACCCGCTAAACTCACTAGCATTTTACCTCCTTCTAAAAGATGGGTTTCGTAGCCTTTGGCAGCATCTACCAAAGCCGCTGCGTTAAAATGTCTATAATGATGTTCTACAAATTTTGAAATAGGACCTTTGCTCATTTTTTTCGATTTGAAGCAAAAGTAAATTTTTTTGGGGACATAGCATACTAATGCTGAATCTGAATAATTAGTACCTTTGAAAGGTAAAACAACCCATATGAAAAATAAGAAACTAGCCCTATTTACAGTGTTTGTTGCATTAGGTATCCCCTTTATTTATGCAACTTATTTATACCCTACTTTACCCGACACCATTCCTACCCACTTTAATATAAGAGGGGAAGCAGATGGCTGGGGTGGACGAGATAGCATTTTTCTAGGGCCTGGCATTATTGCTTTTGCTGGACTTTTTACCTATTTTCTTTTGGCCAATATCAAAAAATTGGATCCCAAAAAAAATGAACAAGTGAGCGCCGTTTTTTACCAAAATATGGGTGTAGTGGTAAGCTTATTTTTAAGTTGTCTTAGTTTGATAATATTATATGTTACAGCACATCCTGGTTACCCTATTGAAAAAATATTATTTCCTTTGCTAGGACTAGCCTTTGCTGCCACAGGTTGGTACTTCCCAAAATTTAGTCAGAATTATTTTGCAGGATTTAAACTTCCTTGGACTTTAGAAAATGTAAACAACTGGAATGAAACGCATAAAATAGCGGGAAAAGTTTGGCTGGTTTGCGGAAGCATTCAAGTACTAGCAGGTATGTTATTATCTGCGAAACCCTCTTTTATCGTCTTCTTTGCCAATTGTATAGTCATGGTAATCGTACCAACTGTTTTTTCCTACAGAATGTTTAAAAACGGGAACCAACTTACATAGTTAATAAAATAAGTGGCATCTTTGTAGCTAATCTTTTCAATTATGAAATTAGCTACCAAATATATTCATGCAGGTGCGCATCCAGATCCTAGTACTGGAGCTATCATGACGCCTATTTATCAAACCTCAACCTATGTGCAATCGGCGCCAGGCGTACATCAGGGCTATGAGTATGCAAGAAGTCAAAACCCTACCAGGTTTGCATTAGAAGAAGCATTTGCAGTAATTGAGAATGGAAAGTTTGGCTTGGCCTTTGCAAGTGGTGTAGCCGCTACAGATGCTGTGATGAGGTTGTTGGTGCCTGGTGATGAAGTAATTGCAGCGCATGATATGTATGGAGGAAGTTTCAGGTTATTTTCAAAAGTGCATGAAAAAATGGGTATCAAATTTATTTATGTAGATACCTCAAATGCTACAAATGTAGAAAAGGCCATGACCCCTGCAACTAAATTAATTTGGTTAGAAACGCCAACTAATCCACTAATGAATATTAGTGATATTGAAGCGATATCAACTATTGGTAAAAAACATAATTGCATGGTTTGTGTAGACAATACTTTTGCCTCTCCCTATTTACAAAACCCACTTGATTTTGGTGCCACTATTGTAATGCACTCTGCTACTAAATATTTAGGAGGTCATAGCGATGTGATTCAAGGTTGTTTAGTGATGAACGATCAGGCCTTAAGAGATCAATTGTATTTTATTCAAAAAAGTACAGGGGCAGTGCCCGGGCCACAGGATTGCTTTTTAGTGTTAAGAGGTATCAAAACATTGCATGTAAGAATGCAACGTCATTGCGAAAATGGAATTAAAGTCGCTAATTATTTACGCCAAAATCCAAAAGTGGGTAAAGTGTATTGGTGTGGATTTGAAGATCATCCCAATCACGACATTGCTAAAAAACAAATGAGAGGATTTGGTGGCATGATGAGCTTTACATTAAAAGAGGATAGCTTGGCAGCTGCTACTAAAGTATTATCAAGTACCAAAATATTTTCATTGGCAGAAAGCTTAGGAGGCGTAGAATCTTTAATCAATCATCCAGCAAGTATGACTCACGCTTCTATACCACGTGAACAAAGAATTACCAATGGATTGTCTGATGGCTTAATTAGATTAAGTGTAGGTATTGAAGATGCAGATGATTTAATGGCCGATTTAGCTCAAGCCATTGGATAATGAATGAGCGCATTCATAAAATGTTGGATCAAAAAGTAAAACAGTACAATAGCATTGAGTTTATTGAAAAAGATCCTATTTGCATACCGCACCTATTTACTAAAAAGCAAGACATTGAAATAGCAGGTTTTTTTGCAGCTATTTTTGCTTGGGGCAATCGAACTACTATTATCAATAAAAGTAAAGAGCTACTAGAAAGAATGGACAATGCTCCTTATGATTTTTGTACACAGCATCAAGACAAGGAGTTGAAAAAATTATTGGGCTTTGTGCACCGTACTTTTAACGATACCGACTTACTATACTGTGTTGAATTTTTTAAACAGCATTATAGTAAAAATGAAAGTTTAGCAACTGCATTTTTTACAAGCAGCATTTCAAAAAATAATACAAACCAAAATAAAGAAGACACAATAGCGCAGGCGCTCACTCATTTCCAAGATTATTTTTTCTCCTTAGCCGATGCGCCTTCTAGAACCAAAAAACACATTGCAAGCCCTTTATCAGGATCAACCTGTAAAAGACTCAATATGTTTTTACGTTGGATGGTACGCAAAGACAAACAGGGGGTAGACTTTGGCATTTGGAACAGTGTAAGCCCAGCTGCACTCATCATGCCCATTGATGTGCACGTGGCAAGAGTAGCAAGAGCCTTAGGCATACTACACCGTAGCCAAACCGATTGGCAAACAGCCATTGAATTAACTAATTATTGCCGAACTTTAGATCCTAAGGACCCTGTTAAATACGACTTTGCATTGTTTAGCTGAGGTGTGATAGAAAAATTTAATTAATACCCCTGGACATCAATTTGTTGGCACTAGAAAAGTTAACCACCCCCGATTTAGAATCAATGATTAATGAGTTAATCAAAACAGATTTTTCTAAATTAGTGCAACTGCTCTATCGAATAGATGTATCAGAAGCCAAATTAAAAAATATCTTACAAGCACATCCAAATGAAGATGCCGGGAAACTAATTGCTGAAGTAGTTTTAGAAAGATTAGCTGCCACTAAAAAAGCAAGAGAAAGTTTTGGAAATGTCTTACCAAAAATAGAAGATGACGCAGAACGACTATAGATCCCCTAATTGTGGACGTAGCACGATATCCTCTACCACGGCTTGTGGGCTAAGATGAGCCGCCGCAAAAATCATTTTTGCAATATCATTTGATTCCATTATACGACTAGGTGCCACCCCACTGCCCGCCCAGCTATTGGTATAAGTAGCCCCAGGATAAACGCCCGTTACTTTAATGCCTTTGTCTTTTAATTCTTCTCTTAAATTTTTTGTAAAGCCATCTAAAGCATATTTGCTTATACTATAAGATCCTCCTTGTGTATAGGCTTGTAAAGAAGCTATAGAACAAATATTAAAAACATGTCCGGTACCTGCTTTAATCATAGCAGGAACAATGGCTCGTGAAGTATGATAAGCAGAATATAAATTTGCAGCTATTTGTGATTCTAAAACGCCTTGCTCCTCCTCCATTAAATTACCTGGTAAGAAAAAGCCTGCATTATTAATTAAAATAGAAGGAATACCAAAACTCAAACACCAATTTCCAAATGCTTTACATTCTTCTGTATTAGCCAAGTCGGCTTGTTTACTATGTATAGTGGCGGTAGGATATTTTTTTTCTAAACTTTTTGTAGCCTCCTTTAAACGTGCAGTGGTTTTACTGCATATACATAATGTATGGCCTTCAGCTGCAAAAGCCTCTGCCACTGCATACCCTATTCCTTGTGAAGCTCCAGTAATAACAACAAGCATATAAATAATTTATAGATAACCTAAATAAAGAATAAAGATAAGAATCAAAATTGTAAATTCGTTCAATACAATTATACATTGATGCCCTACAAAGACCTTTTTTTTGACTTAGACCACACTATTTGGGACTTTGAATTAAATTCAAAAGAAACCTTATGGGATCTACATCTTAAATATGAATTAGAGGCAAAAGGCATTAAGGATTTCGATGTTTTTTATAATAGCTACAGCGCCCACAATCACCGTTTATGGGACAGGTATACCAAGGGCTTTATTAAACAAGAAGAGTTAAGATGGAAACGTATTTACTTAAGTTTATTGGATTATAAAATTGCAGATGAAGCCTTGTCAAAAGAAATGTCTAGTGACTATTTAGCTATTCTTCCTAATAAAAAGAATTTATTTCCTTACACCATTGAAATTCTGGAGTATTTAAAATCAAAGCAGTATAAGATGCACTTAATTACCAATGGTTTTGAGTCGGTGCAATTCAAGAAAATAGAAAACTCAAATTTGGCACCCTACTTTATTGAAGTAATTACTTCCGAAGCAAGTAATAGTTTAAAACCACAGGTGGCTATTTTTGAATACGCTTTAGCAAAATCAAACGCAAGTTTGGAGTCAAGTATTATGATTGGAGACAATGAAAGTGCAGACATACAAGGCGCCATCAATGTTGGCATGGATTCTATTTTTGTAAACCATCTACAAGTCAAACCTACCGTACCTGCTACTTATACCATTACTCATTTAAAAGAGTTGGAAAGTATTTTATAAAAAAGGGAACAGCTGAAAAATACAATGGTATTACCAAGAAGCAAGAACCGTAACGCCTCCTTTTACTACATCGCCTATTTTAGCATGAATGGTTGCATTTACTGGCAATAGTAAGTCAACCCTACTACCAAATTTGATAAACCCGTATTCTGCTCCTTGTGTTAAAGTATCACCCACATTGGTATAATTACAAATTCTTCTTGCCAAAGCGCCAGCAATTTGCTTGCACAAAATACTGCCTTTACTATTTTCGATTACCACTGACCATCTTTCATTATCGGTAGATGATTTTGGATGCCAGGCTACCAAATATTTTCCGGGATGATATTTACTATATACAATATTTCCTGCCACTGGCACTCTGTTCACATGCACATTGGCTGGACTCATAAATACACTTAACTGTATTCTTTTTTCTGAATAATACTCGTCTGGTTGCACTTCTTCAATCACCACTACTTTCCCATCAGCTGGTGCAATAATGCCATCTTCTTTTATAGTGAGCGTTCTATTAGGCATTCTAAAAAAGGAAACTATAAAAAGGAAAAATGCGATAGTAATGATAAAAAGTACCCAAGCAGCCACTGCACTCAAAGGAAACAAGTAAGAGAAATTGGCAATATTCAAAGCCCCTACAAATAAAGCAATAATAGAAATAGTGGCAGCCCCTTCTTTATGTATAGTCATGGTGTATATTTAAATTCAAAGGTAAATCATCTAAAACAAAAATTGAAGAATTAGCCAAACAAAAGGGCTCGCCAATAAGATAGAATCAAATCTATCTAAAAAGCCACCATGCCCAGGCATCATTCTTCCGCTATCTTTCACATCGGCTAATCTTTTTAATTTACTTTCCAATAAATCTCCAAAAGTACCTGCAATAGCAGCTGTCACACTTATCATTAAAATATATTTTTCTTGAATTGGCAAATACATCCCCATTATTTTAGACACAAATAAAACAGATATAAAAACACCTGCAATGGTACCTTCCCATGTTTTATTGGGTGAAACGGAAGACAATGATTTTTTCCCAATCACTGAACCTACCAAATAGGCAATGGTATCATTTGCCCAAATAGTGCCTATTAAAATTAATGGAATCGAAAAACCCCAATCTCCAATAAAAGTATTTGACATTATTTTTTTTAACTGAAAAACCAAGGCCAAACTTACTGAGATGTATACTAAACCAGCTAAGGACAAAGCCCAATTTTGTATTGTAAATTTTTTAGCAGCAATGTCTGCAATTAACATAGCAGCCAACACAACTGGCATGGCCCAATTAGCGATGGTGGGTAAACTCACATCATTGATTGAAATATCCACTGCACCTAATCTTATCATGACTAAAGTACCTAATAACAATAATCCATATTTATGGATGGAAGAAATGGAAGCATAACCCACTCGAATTAAGGCAACCAATTTCTGATATTCATACAAACAGCCAATTTGAATAATAAAAAATAAGGTAAAAAAAGACCATTTATTCCAAAATAAACCTCCAATCATAATAGCTGCAAAAACAAGTGCAGAAAGGGCTCTCACTCTCAAAACTGAAAAATTAAACGACATATTGTTATAAATTTAAAATTGGAAA
The DNA here is from genome assembly GCA_903848125.1 of uncultured Bacteroidota bacterium. Lineage (GTDB taxonomy): Bacteria > Bacteroidota > Bacteroidia > Chitinophagales > Chitinophagaceae > Sediminibacterium. Next base: position 12,753 of record CAINFN010000208.1, on the reverse strand, counting down.
TAAAATTAGTTACTAGTACTACTTAACTCAATAGTATTGATTAGCTGAATGGAGGTCTCGTATAAATTGGCGGGTACATACACTTCCACTTCACCTAAAAAAACATAGGATGAATCTTTTTTATTCATCGACTTGGCTGGAATATCATTTTCATTTAGTATGCCCATTACCATTGATGCCAGTGCCAATTGCTGGCTACTAAAAACCTTTTTCCAGTCCTGCATGATTGTTATTTTTTTGCAATTTACTTAATATAAAATAAATAGTAACCAGTGCAATCAATCCCCAGTAAATGGGTAAGTTTTCATTCATTGCTTTTTCAACATTAGCGGGATTATTTCTAACCACATATAAAGTAACAATGGCAATCCCATTATTGATAAAATGAAGCAAGATAGGCAACCAGATAGTTTTAGTGAATTCATAAATCAATCCTAATAAGATGCCCAATGCCATGCGAGATAAAAAACCATAATAAGAAAAATGAATGGCACTAAAAAATAAGGCTGTTACTATAATAGATAGGATGGGTTTGCCTGTCCAATCTTTTAATGTTTTTTGAAGAGTTCCTCTAAAATACAATTCTTCAACTATAGCAGGAACAATGGCTACGGCCAATAGAGCATACAATAAATCAACAATTGAATGCATTTGGGTCATCGACACCAAGGCTTTTTTATATTGTGCTTCTAATCCATCTGCCCAATTTTTGAAAGAAATAGGAATGGGTATTTTATCGGTTAAACTTCCTAATGCACCACTTAATACTAAACCAGCTAAAGCCAACAATACTACTAGGGCCAATTGCTGAATAGATTTTAATGGAGCAAATCCCATATTCTGTGCCAGGTTTCCTTTGGTAAAATAGGCAACCGCTATAGATGGTAATCCAAAAGCAATAATAGAGGCTAGTGCATTGGCAAATTGAGCAATAGAAGCATATTCGGGCTCTAGGATAATTTTTTGAATGTCATTGATGCTTATATGAAGCAACGCAGCTACTAAGGAAAAGCTAATTAAGGCCCCCAAAATCATACTAATGCCTGTAGCACCTAAAAAAAGGGCTAAACGCATGGGTGGGGTCATGTTAAAAAGGCTTCTTTGACTGGTTTCCATCTAAATGCAATTTATTGGTACATTTGCAACCGTATCGGTTAGATGCAAGATAATGAATTCATATGGTTTCAATAGGTCCAATTCAATTGCCCAATTTCCCACTTTTACTCGCTCCCATGGAGGATGTGAGTGATCCGCCATTTAGAGCCGTGTGTAAAGAAAATGGGGCTGATTTAATGTACACTGAATTTATAAGTAGTGAGGGCCTGATACGTGATGCCATTAAAAGCAGACAAAAGCTAGACATATTTGATTATGAACGACCTGTAGGCATTCAAATATTTGGTGGAGATGAAGAAGCCATGGCGCTCTGTACCAAAATTGTAGATACGGTCAACCCCGATTTAATAGATATTAATTTTGGTTGTCCTGTAAAAAAAGTGGTGACAAAAGGAGCAGGAGCAGGCGTTTTAAAAGATATAGATTTAATGGTTCGACTCACAGAATCGGTAGTGAAAAGTACCAACTTGCCCGTAACGGTTAAAACAAGATTGGGTTGGGATGAAGGGTCAAAAAATATTCACGAGGTAGCATTGCGTTTACAAGATGTTGGAATAAAAGCATTGGCCATTCATGGACGTACTCGTTCTCAAATGTATAAAGGAGAAGCAGATTGGACATTGATTGGTGAAATAAAAAATGATCCGCGGATTCATATTCCCATTTTTGGAAATGGAGATATCAATTCACCAGAAAAAGCATTAGCCTATAAAAATAAATATGGGGTAGATGGCATCATGATAGGTCGTGCTGCTATTGGGTATCCATGGATTTTTAGAGAAATCAAACATTTTGTTGCAACTGGTGAAAGAAGAGCCGACCCTACTATTGAAGAAAGAGTGGAGGTTGCCCGAAAGCATTTAGTCAAATCGATGGAGTGGAAAGGACCTATTGCAGGTATTAATGAAATGAGAAGACATTATGCCAATTATTTAAGAGGCCTGCCTAATATTAAAGAATACAGAAATAAACTAGTACGCATTACAGAACAAAAAGAAATTGAAGCAGTGCTAGATGAAATCAAAGATAAATACAAAGACATTGTAATCGAATCAGGAAAAATTGTATTAGAAAATTACCACGAGCACTGCCCTATTTAACTAGCTTTATTTTTTCTCGATGGCCTCCAATACCAATGGATCCAATGGATCTACTGTCATAGGAAAATAATTTGTTAGCGTCCCTTCTTCATTAATCAAGTATTTACAAAAATTCCAAGCAGGCTCTTGATGATTCCAGCCATTGATGGTCATGTCCGATAACCACTTGAACACTTCGTTCTGATGATTCTTTTTTATGACAATTGATTTGGCCATTAAAGGAAAACTAACTCCATAATTTTTTTTACAAAAAGCTGCAATACTTTCATTGTCCTTTGTTTCTTGCTCTTTAAAATCATTGGCAGGGAATCCAATAACCACAAGACTTGTAGGATACTTTTCATGTAATTTTTCCAAGGCTTCGTATTGTCCTGTAAATCCGCAATCACTTGCCGTATTCACTATTAATACTTTCTTGCCTTTTAAAGCATCAAAATTAAAATCCTTTCCATTGATATCCTTAGCTGTTAAACTATAAAAAGAAACCAGTGGAATTTTATTTTCAGTATTTACTTGGGATTGCTTTTTCCCCACTGCTTTGCTCGACCACATAATAGCTGGATAAATTGTTTTTAAAACAGATTGTCTATAGGACATACCTGTTTTTTTCATTAGCAAAGTGGCAGCGACCATAACACCTAAAGCGATGGCAATTTTTATCATAATATTTTTTTTATTTTTCAATCTATCCAATTAATCTTTTCAACAACCAAGCCTTGCCTTTATAAGGAGGATATTTAAAACTTGGATCAATCCATGTAGGCGTTTTTAAGACCGACTTGGTATGCGTAAAAGTATCAAAGCTTTGCTTACCATGATAGCCTCCGGTTCCGCTAAAACCCCTGCCACCAAAGGGTAAATCATGATTGGTGATATGCATCGTTGCATTGTTTACACAAGCACCGCCAGAAGGTACATTGGTTAACCAATATTGTTCATCCGCTTTATTTTCAGTGAACACATAAAAAGCCAAAGGGTTGGGATTTTTATTAATAATAGCCAAAGCTTCTTCGTTGGATGCATAAGTAAGAATAGGAAGGATGGGGCCAAAAATTTCCTCCTGCATAATCTTCGCATCTGGATGCACCCCTGTGATGATGGTAGGTTCAATAAATAATTTTTCTCTATTTGATTTACCGCCATACACAATTTCACCATCTCCTAAATAAGAAGTTAATCGCAACCATTGTCTGTCATTGATAATTTTTCCATAATGTTCAGAAGCCTCCGCATCAGCCCCATAAAAAGATTGGATGGTAATGATTAATTCCTTGATCAGTTTATCTTTTAATTCGCTAGGCACTAAAATATAATCAGGGGCAATACACATTTGACCACAATTAGAAAATTTAGGATTAGCCAAACGACGAGCTGCCACCCTCAAATTAGCATCAGCAGTAATCACAGCAGGGCTTTTGCCACCTAGCTCTAAAGTAACTGGTACCAATTGTTCTGCAGCATATTTGTAAATAATTTTTCCAACCATGGTGCTGCCTGTATAAAATATATGATCAAATCTATTTTCAGTTAACAAGGAAGGTAAAACAAGGGCACCCTCTCCTTCCACATAAAGAATATAATTAGTCGGAAATAAAGATTCCACTATTTTGCCCATCACTTTAGCAGTAGCTGGTGCAAACTCGCTTGGTTTTAATACGGCACAATTTCCACCGGCAATAGCACCTATTAATGGAGTAAACAATAATTGAAAAGGATAGTTCCAAGGAGCAATAATACATACTACCCCTAATGGTTCTTGTATGGTAAAACTAGTCGAAGGCAAATTCACCAAGTTGGTGGAAACTGATTTAGGTTCCATCCAATCTTTAAGGTGCTTAATGGTATAGTTTAATTCACTTAAGAAAAAACCAACTTCTGTTGCCCACGCATCTTCATCCGTTTTTTTTAGATCGGCATAAAGGGCCTCATATAACTGTTTCTCATGCTCTAAAACTACTTTTTTTAGACGTTGTAATTGAAGCAATCTAAATGCATAGGGCTGGGTGGCCCCCGTCATAAAATAAGCGCGTAATGGATTAAAATTGGCAGACATAAATGTTAAATTAGATAGCAATTTAAAGCTTATTCATGAAATAAAGCTGTCTAGTATCAGTTCCTCAAATTATTTTCTATAATTCAAAAATATTTGATAATTTAACACTATCAATAACGATTAAAAAACCAAATACTGTTTTGCCATGTCAAAGAGAAAAGCGGACAATACAAGAAGGAATTTCATAAAGAATTCTGCGCTTGCTTTAGGGGGATTTTATATTTTACCAAGGCACGTGATTGGCGGTAAAGGATTTACTGCGCCAAGTGATAAATTACAAATAGCTGGTATAGGTGCTGGAGGAAAAGGAGAAAGTGATTTATATGAATTTTATAAAACAGGCAAAGTAGATGTTGCTTTCTTATGTGATGTAGATGATCGTCAATGTGCCAAAAGCTGGGAAAGATATCCAAAGGCAAAACGCTATAAAGATTATAGAGAAATGCTAGAAAAAGAGCATAAGTACTTTGATGCTTGTAATGTATCTACACCCGATCATATGCATGCTGTGCAAGCCATGGCTGCGATGCAATTAGGGAAACATGTTTATGTACAAAAACCAATGGCGCATGATATATATGAACCACGTATTATGACCAAAGCAGCACATGATTACAATGTGGTAACACAAATGGGTAACCAAGGTGCGTCAGGCAATGGTGTTCGTATGTTACAAGATTGGCATGCTGCAGGATTAATTGGTGATATTCATACTATCTATTGTTATACCGACAGACCTGTTTGGCCTCAAGGAGTAAATCGACCTGTATCAACCACGCCTAGTCCTATTCCAAAGGGATTAGATTTTGATTTATGGTTAGGAACAGCTCCTAAGAAAGATTATTTTGAAGGAATATTGCCATTTAACTGGAGAGGTTGGTGGGATTACGGAACCGGTGCATTGGGTGATATGGCTTGTCATATTATGGCGCCTGCTTTTGCAGTAGCTGGATTAGGCTATCCTATTGCAGCGGAATGTAGTGTTGCCACTCGCTATACAGCGCCATGGCAAAAACTAAATGCACCAGATAGTGGCCCAATGGGATCACATATCATTTTAACTTTCCAAGGAAAAAATGGCAAACCAAATGTAAAATTACATTGGATGGATGGCGGCATTCAACCTGAACGTCCAGCCGAACTAGGTCCTAATGAAATGATGGGAGACGGTGGCAATGGTGTTATTTTTGAAGGCACCAAAGGTAAAATGATGGCAGGTACTTATGGTATCAATCCACAATTATTACCTACTAACTTAACCAATACGACAAAAGTTCCAGAAACTGTAGATCGTGTTAAAGGGGGTGATGCTGGTCACTATGCAGCATGGGTTGAAGCTTGTATTGCTGGGGCTGGAAGTAAAGAAGCAAAAGCGTTGAGTTCTAATTTTGATATTGCAGGACCTTTGACAGAATCAGTATTAATGGGCAATTTAGCAATTAGAAGTTATGACATTACAGCTACTGATAAAGAAGGAAAAACAACTTACCCAGGTAGAAATATCCAATTGTTATGGGATGGACCAAATATGAAGATCACTAATTTCGATGCAGCGAATCAGTTTGTTAAAAGAACGTATCGCGAAGGTTGGAGCTTGGGTGTATAATCTTCTATTCGTTTTATAGCATTTAAAATCTCGGTGGCCTAGGGTTACCGAGATTTTTTATTTATTCGCTTTATTCAATACATGAATAGAATCATATCGATAGGCTTGAATAAAAATGTACCTTTATTTTTTACTTTATTATTTAAAAAATTACCATGGAAAACTTGAAGAGCCAGTTTCTATTAAATCCAGCCATCACCTTTTTAAATTTTGGTTCGTTTGGCGCTACACCCAAGCCCATTTTTGAAGCTTATCAACAATGGCAAAAAGTATTAGAAGCAGAACCCGTTCAATTTATAGCCTTTGATGGGGTAAATTACTTAGCAGATAGTAGAGCAGCATTGTCAAAATTTATTGGCTGCCCAGACAAAGATGATTTAGTCATGGTGACCAATCCTTCATTTGCTATTAATTTGATTGCCAAGAATTTTCCATTACAAGAAGGAGATGAAATACTTGCTACCGATATTGAATATGGTGCTTGTGATCGTACTTGGGATTATTATTGCAAAAAAAACAAAGCAACCTATAGAAGACAAAAAATAAGTTTGCCCATCACCTCTAAAGAAAAATTTATTGAAGATTTTTTTGAAGGGTTAAGACCTACCACCAAAGCTATTTTTATAAGTCATATTACCAGTGCTACTGCGTTGATATTTCCTGTGAAAGAAATTTGCGCTATAGCAAAATCAAAAGGATTAATTACCATTGTTGACGGCGCGCATGCACCAGCTCATATAGATTTAAATATAAACGAATTAGAAGTTGATTTTTATACGGGTGCTTGCCATAAATGGATGATGGCGGCCAAAGGTTGTAGTTTTTTATATGCACATAAAAGGGTGCAACCTATGTGCGATCCATTGATTGTTAGCTGGGGTTATAAAGCCTTGAAGCCTTCCCATTCAACTTTTTTAGATTATCATCAAATGATAGGTACACGTGATTTTTCTGCTTTTTTAACAGTGGAAGCCTCTTTAGCATTTATGGAAAAAAACAATTGGACTGCCGTTTCTAAAAAATGTCATGACATTGTACTTGCTAATGCAGAAAGGTTTTACAAGCTACTTGGCACCCAACCTATTAGCCCTCTAACCAGTGAATGGATTGGGCAAATGATTAGCATCCCTATTAAAACAACCGAACCGGAACAACTACAAAGAAAATTATTTATCGACTATAAAATTGAAATTCCTGTAATGCGTCAAGAAAATGATGTGTATATGCGTTATTCTATTAATGCATTTAATTCAGTTACCGATCTAGATACTTTATACAATGCACTAGCAGCTATTAAAAAAGAAGGCATACTAATTAAATAAGTTTTGAGCAATCAGTAGCGTGATAATAAATTATACTTTACTAATTCAGCAGTATCTTAAAATATATTAGGATCAAACTAAGCTAGTGCAGCGTGTAGAATTTCTACTGTGTGTAATGCTTTTTCACCTGTGCCATCTTTAATTTGATGACGACAACTTGTACCAGGAGCAGCAATGGTACAAGTATTTTTATTGGCCCTCACTTTTGGAAATAAGACCAATTCTCCAATATTCATGGAGACATCATAATGCTCTTTTTCATAACCAAAGGAACCAGCCATACCACAACAGCCCGAAGGAATGGTCTCCACCGCATAATTGGTAGGAAAGGACAACACTTTTACTGAATCCGATAATGAACTCACTGCCTTTTGTTGACAATGCCCGTGTAGTAAAATTGATTTTGTATTTGTGGTGAAACTATCTTTAGTAATATTACCTGCTTGCATTTCAGCAGCTAAAAATTCATCGATAAAAAAACTATGTTTGGCTAAATGATTAGCGGCCTCTATATTTTCATCCGAAGCCAAGTCGGGGTACTCATCTCTAAAAGTAAGTATGGCAGAGGGTTCAATACCAAGAATTGGGCTAGAGGCGCTTACCAAATGGCTTAGCTTTTCAATATTTTTATTTGCAATAAGTTTAGCCTTTCTTACCAATCCTTTAGACAACCAAGTTCTACCACTTTCTTCATACGCAGGAATGATGACTTCATAACCCAAGGCCCTTAATAATTGAACCGATTTAATGCCAATGTGCGTATCGTTGTAATTAGTAAACTCATCGCAGAATAAATAAACTGTTTTTATAGGATTGGCAAGGGCTGTATAATTTTTTTTGTACCAACTCTCTAAAGTCTGCAATGAAATACTTGGCATAGAACGCTTCAAAGCAAAGCCTGATACTAATTTAACCAAGCTACCTGTAAAAATATTACTCACAAAGGCATTGTATAAACGCGGGACCATGGATCCTAGTTTAGCAGCCCTTGTAAAATTAGCGATGAGCCTGGCCCTGAAAGGAACGCCATTGGCATCATAATAGTGTTGTAAAAATTCGGCTTTCAATTTGGCCATATCCACATTCGAAGGACACTCACTTTTACAGGCCTTACAACTTAAGCACAAACTCATTACATCATAAATTTCTTTATGATCATATCTGTTCTGCTGATCAGAATGCGTTAAAAATTCACGAAGAATATTGGCCCTTGCTCTTGTGGTATCTTTCTCATCACGAGTGGCCATAAACGAAGGGCACATCGTACCCCCTGATAAATGAGTTTTCCTGCAATCACCCGAACCATTGCACTGTTCGGCATGTTGCAAAATATCTTGCTGATGAAAACGAAAAATAGTTTTGAATTCAGGGGTTAATTGTCCTGGCTCATACCTCAACATCGTATTCATCGAAGGGGTATCTACTATTTTATTCGGATTAAATATATGTTGGGGGTCCCAAGTATTTTTAACTTGTTTTAATAAGTTGTAATTTTTCTCTCCTACCATTTGCTTAATAAATTCTCCGCGCAATCGACCATCTCCATGTTCTCCACTTAAAGAGCCATCATACTTTTTCACTAGTGTGGCTACTTCTTCGGCAATGGTTCTAAATAATTGGTTGCCTTCTTTCGTTTTTAAATTAATGATGGGTCGTAAATGAATCTCCCCCGAACCTGCATGGGCATAATGCACCGAAAACAAACCATGTTTTTTTAATATTTCATTAAAGTCACGAATATAATTAGGTAAATCATTTACATCAACTGCCGTATCCTCAATAACGGGTACTGCTTTTTCATCACCAGGTAAATTGCTTAATAAGCCCAAGCCCGCTTTTCTTAAAGCCCATATTTTTTTAGTATCTGCCCCAAATAAAACTGGAAAATGATATCCTAAACCCGCAGCGCGCATATCCGCTTCTACTTGAGCGGTTAATGCAAGTATTTCTTCTCTGGTTTCTTTAACAAACTCAATGACTAAAATAGCACCGGGATCACCTTGAACAAAAAATCTATTTTTATTTTGTTCTCTATTTTCTTTGGTACATTCTAAAATATAATGATCAATTAATTCACTTGCACTAGGGTGGTATTTTAAACCAATCAAATTGGCATGCAATGATTCATCAATGCTATTAAAATGCACACATAATAAACCTACTTCTTTTGGAGGCTGAGGTACTACATTTAATTTTATCTCAGTCATAAAAGCCAATGTGCCTTCTGAACCAGCAATTAAATTACAAAAATTAAAGGCTGGCCCCCCAGCGGTAAAAGGATCTGCATCTACCAATACATCAATGGCGTAACCCGTATTTCTTCTCACCACCGATTTCTTAGGAAATTCTTTTCTGATTTCTACCTGGTTATCATAATTACTTAAAAGAGAACGCACCGATTTATAAATAGTCCCTTCCAATGTATTCAATTCACATTTTGAGTGAAAATCATCGGTAGACAAACTGTTAAATACCACTTCTGATCCATCACTTAAAAAAGCAGTCACTTCTAATAAATGTTCTCTGGTACTTCTATACACCACTGAATTAGATCCACAGGAATTATTTCCCACCATCCCACCCATCATAGCACGATTGGCAGTAGAAGTTTCTGGACCAAAAAATAAACCATGCGGTTGAAGAAATAAATTTAATTCATCACGAATCACACCAGGTTGCACACGCACCCAACCTTCTTCTTTATTCAGTTCTACAATTTGATTAAAATGTTTAGAAACATCTACTATAATACCATTGCCCACTACTTGCCCTGCCAAAGAAGTACCAGCAGTTCTTGGAATTAAAGAAGTAGCATGAGTTGCTGCAAAAACAATTAATTTGGAAATGTCTTGCTTAGATTTAGGAATGGCCACCGCCAAAGGCATTTCTCGATAACTAGAAGCATCGGTGGCATACAAAGTCCTGATCATCTTATCGAAAAAAAGATCCCCTTCAAGTTCTTTTGCAAGTTTTTTTAACTGTTCCTTCATGATTCAAAATTCAACTTGCCAAAATTACAAAAATAGTAAGACAGCTTAGCTTATAAAGCCTTTAAAATTAAGCTGCTACCACTTTAAAGTTTTCAAATAGGCAGCATTTGCTTTGGCGCAATCTAATTCATTGGTTCCTGTATACGCTTCTTGCTCTACGATATAATAGTTAATACCTTGTGCGGCGGCTGCAGGCAATAAATTTTTATAGTCAATGGCACCTTGTCCAATAATACAAGACTCTTCTACAGTAGCTGTTTTGGCCAAATCTTTAACATGGACCAATTTAAATCTATTAGGAAATTTTTTCATGTACGCTATGGAATCTACGCCAGCTACTGCGGTCCAATACATATCCATTTCAAAATCTACTGTAGCTGGATTGGTATTTTTCATCATTACATCCTGTGGCACTATGCCGTCCATTGCTTTAAAAGAATAATCGTGATTGTGGTAAGCAAAACGAAATCCATTCTTCTTGGTAATTTCCCCGCAAGCATTAAATTGATCGGCAAATATTTTGAATTGATCAATTGATTTTTGCGCACCCACATGTGGGCATATTAAATATTTCATGCCTATCTCTGCTGCTTGTGCAGCCTTACGTTCGAAGTCTATATTTATTTCACAATGAGCAGATACAAAGCTCATCCCTAAATCGTCCATCAGCTTTTTAAACTCGGTGTGTTTCATGCCCCAAAACAATCCTTTTGTTCCTTCAAACCCTTCAATTTGTTTGTAGCCACATTTAGATAAATGAGTCAACACCCCTACCGTGTCTTTGTACAAAGCTTCTTTCACTGTCCACAATTGAATGCCGAAAGGTTTTTTACTTGCAGACATCGCCATTAATTCATTGCGAAAAGGAAAACTAAGTGCAGCTCCTGCCAAAACAGTTTGACGGAGGAAATTTCTTCTAGAGTGAGCCATAAAAAAATAAATTTAAAAAATGAACGGTCAATTATAATTCAATACTAATTAGATAAAATAAATTAAGTAGCCCAAGCTTTATCTCCTTTTTTGTAAGGAATAGATCCTTCGTATTTGCCAGGTACTGCGATGTAACGTAAAACTTTAGTGGCTCCTACTTCTGAACTAAAGAATCCCCATAAGGTTAATTCTTTAAACATGGTGAAATAGTGTTTTTGCTCAGTTGGTTTTTTTGTTTTTTGAAACGCAGCTGCTTCTTTGTCTAAAGCTGTTAAAAAAGTATTTCGCTCTGCAGAAGTAGCCTCCATAAAGGACTTATTAATTGCTTTAGTACAAGCTTCATTTAATTTCTTTAAGCCTTCCATAAAAGCAGTTTGATCTTTTGCTTCATAACAATCATTCACAATCACTGTCATAAATTCACCCACTTTTGCTTCTTTTGCACCGGGTGTATTGGTGGCAGGCATGATTGTTTCTGCAATCTCATTTAAAAATGCAATATCGCTTTTTGAAAAATTTAAACCTGGTGCACCAGTAGTACATCCAGCTAAAAATGCTTCAGCACCTAAAACCGTTCCGCCCATAATAAGTGCAACTCTTGATAAGGCTTCTCTTCTATTAATCATAAAAAATATTTAAATTTTTATCAATCTAATTTCAAATTAAACATCACAAATTTTAATAGCGGTTGCCAAAGAAACCATTGGATCTTTATCAGCAGGAATAAATTCTTGCGCAACATATCCTTTAAAACCAGTGTCAACAATCGCTTTCATGATCGCTGGATAATATAATTCTTGTCTTTCATCAATTTCATTTCTACCGGGCACACCCCCTGTGTGGTAATGGCCATAATATTGGTGATTGATTCTGATAGAATGTATAATATCTCCTTCATCAATTTGCATATGATATATATCAAATAACAATTTAAAATTAGGCGAACCCAAACGCTTGCATAATTCTATCCCCCAGGTAGATCTATCACACATATAATCTTTGTGATCCACTCTTGAATTTAAAAGTTCCATTTGAATAATAACGCCTCTCTTTTCAGCCAATGCCATAATTTTCTTCAAGCCTGTAACACAATTATTCAATCCGGTTTCATCGTCCATTCCTCTTCTACTGCCCGAAAAACAAATCAAATTGGTATAGCCCGCATCTGCTACATAATTAATATGCTCTAAATAATTTTTTACTAATTTATCATGGTATTGTAAAGTATTAAAACCTTCGGTCAAGCTAATTTCAGCGCCATTGCACATGGTAGAAACCAGTCCATTGTCTTTTAAAATTTTCCATTCAGAAGGACCCACTAAATCCATTCCTACTAATCCAAGTTTTTTAAAATTATTGGCTAAGGTCAAAGTTGGAATTTGACTATAACACCATCTGCATGCAGAATGATTAATGTTACCTTTTAACATTTCAGTTGATGAATTATTTTTCACGGCTGCTAAGATTTTTGTGGGCAATACCATGCCGGAAGCAATCGCGGCAGAACCCGTTAAAACTTGTTTAATAAGCTTACGTCTGTTGACATTTGATGACATGGCAAATTGGAATTAATTGATTTTATAAATATAATTTTTATTTCCTATTTTTTATAAAGTTTTTAGTTAAAAAAGGGGGT
>CAINFN010000207.1 GCA_903848125.1 uncultured Bacteroidota bacterium | reverse complement strand
TGCATCCTGTGCCATTCCTTTCCATTGGGTAATATCTTGTTGTTGTAAAACCTTTCCTTCCATAGCTGGTTTGCAATAAACAATAGCTACGATTGCAAAAATGGCTACTGCAATAATATGGGGTAGGGCCGACTTAAAAATAGACTTCAACATATTCAATAATTTATAGTGACAAACCTACGACTAAAAAGGCTTTTTAAGTAATTTTAGTACCTTGTAAATAATTAAAAAATATGCCAAAATCTACTGCTACAATTAGTTTATCATTCATTGCCAAAGTGGCCATTTTATGTAATGCTTTTTACCTTTTTAGCTTGCTGGTGATGACCGTTCATTGGTTTAAAATTCCCGACGTTATCGCCAACTTTTGTGCAGTTTTGGGCTTAGAAATGGCACCCGGGGTAAATATTGCCTTTATTTTAGCATGGATTTGGGTAAAGTTTACTAAAAGAGAAAATTATGTAGAAAACTGGAAAACTATTTTAATCTTCCTTATGTTTTCTATACAATTAGGTTCTATTTTCATATAAATTAATAGTTTTTAAATACAAAAGGATGAACAATCAAAAAACAGGTGTCATACATACCCTTATCAAGGATAAACCAACTAAATTATTTATCGGCATCACTGCTTTTTTTGTTGCCAATGCTTTAATTGCAGAATGTATAGGAGGAAAAATATTTTCTTTGGAAAAAGTGTTGGGAATTGCTCCTGCTAATTTTACGCTGTTTGGTGTAAAAAATCTTTCATTTAATTTGACTTGTGGGGTATTGTTGTGGCCTTTGGAATTTGTCATTACCGACGTAGTTAATGAATATTTTGGACCCAAAGCTGTGCGTAGAATAAGTATCACTGCAGTGTCTTTAATTTGTTATGCTTTTTTAATGTTTTATTTAGCGATGCATATTGCACCAGCCGATTTTTGGGTAAGCTCTAAAACAGTAGCAGGCGTGCCAAGCATGCAATTGGCTTTTGAATCCATCTTTGGTCAAGGCATGTGGATTATCTTAGGTAGTTTGATTGCATTTTTAGTAAGCCAGTTAATTGATGTGTATGTATTTCATAAAATCAAAAAAATAACTGGCGATAAAATGGTTTGGTTAAGGGCAACTGGTTCAACCGTCGTATCTCAGTTGGTAGATAGTTTTGTGGTATTGGTGATTGCCTTTAAAATCGGGAACGGATGGTCTTGGTCAACAGTACTTGCAGTTTGCGTAGTAAATTATATGTACAAGTTTATCATGGCTATTGTTTTAACCCCATTGATTGGGTTGATAGAAAAAAGAATTGAGATTTATGTAGGGCACGATACGGCTAAAAGGATGAAATTGGAAGCCATGGGAATGGAGAACGAGATCTAGACTACACTGAAAATTTTTGCTTCAATAAGCCAATGGCCACTTTATCAATAGGTAGGCTCATGCTATCCTCGTTGATTTTTTCAATAGCTACCCATCTAAATGATTCGGCTGTGGCTGTTTTATCCGCTACTTGTGCTGGATTAAAATCAAAAGGAATTTCACTGGTTTTAATATTTCCACAATCATTACTGTGCACCATATAATAGATAGAGATGATCTGGTCTTTGTTATTGAATGCAGATATTTGAAAAAAATCGGTCGTGTATAAATGTTCTCCAACGGTAACTGCTAATCCTGTTTCTTCGACAAATTCTCTGGCCAAACATTCACGCGTACCTTCGCCAATTTCTAGTCCACCTCCAGGAAGCTTTGTAAAATAATCTCCACGAATAAATTCATCGCTTACTAATAACCTATTTTGCTCGTCTAATAAAATACCATAAACACGAACATTGAATAAAGCCATAAGTAATTTATTTTATTCTTTAAATTTTAAATAGCCAAAGTTCCATCAAACACAAAACTGCCTGGCCCCATCAACCATATATCATCAAAAGCATTGTCTCCTCTGTTATTAAAACTAACAGCTAATTTTCCACCCAAGGTTTCAATTTGAATTGTTTGAGCGCCTAACTTATCTATTCCCGCAATCAGTGCAGAAGCAGTCACTCCTGTACCACAACTAAATGTTTCATTCTCAACACCACGTTCGTAAGTGCGCACAAATAATTGGTTTTCTTGCTGGGCTACAAAGTTTACATTAATGCCAACTTGCTTAAACCTTTCATTGTACCTTATCATTTGACCTAATGCCACCACATCTACATTATTTACATTGTCCACCATTTCTACGTAATGAGGGGAGCCTGTGTCTAAAACAAAAAATGTCACCTCTCCTTCAATATTTTTTTCAACGGCTTTTACATCGCTCATCTTTAAATGCACCCATCCATTTGTATCTATTTTAGATTCATGCGGGCCATCAATAGCAATGAATTGATACATCTCTTTTTTAATCCCTTTATCAAATGCATACTGAGTTAAACATCTTCCTCCGTTGCCACACATGCTTCCTTCCTTTCCATCAGCATTGTAGTAAGTCATCGAAAAGTCATATCCATCGGCATTGCCTAATAACATTAATCCATCTGCACCCACGCCTTTTCTGCGATCGCATAAAAATTGAATTTGAGCAGTAGTTAATTTTACACCACCACCACGGTTGTCAATGATAACAAAATCGTTTTGTGTGCCTTGGTATTTTGAAAATTGTATGTTCATTTTAAATTACTTATCGATAAAATTATTATTTCTACTTTAAATGCCAGCAATAATACCTAATGATTTTTGAATCATATGATCCACTGCCTTGCCCATATCCTTGCTGTATTCCTTTTTCACTCTATTGGCAATAATTACATTAATGCTTAAGCATTGGTGGCCTAATAAATTACACAATCCATATATAGCACTTGTTTCCATTTCAAAGTTGGCTATATGGTGACTGCCATATCTAAAGCTGGTCATTTGATCTACCAAATGAGGCATCTTTAATGGAAGTCTTAAAATACGACCTTGAGGGCCATAAAAACCTGGACAGGTAACAGTAATGCCATGGCTATAGCCTTCTGAAAAATGTTTTAATAAACCAGCACTAGCAGAGGCAATATAGGGTTGTATCTGATGTGTATTAATTTGAGTGTGTTTTTCAAAAGCAGTTAAGATGGCTTTTTCTTCCTCATTATTTTGTAAAGAATAAAAGTGCAATAAATTATCAATCCCTAAACCATGAGTACCTGCTACCAATTGATCTACGCCCACTTCACCTTGTAAAGATCCACAAGTGCCCATGCGTATAATGGATACCGATTTTTTTTGTTCATGAATGGTCCTTGTTGCAAAGTCGATATTAACTAAAGCATCTATTTCATTTAATGCAATATCAATATTGTCAGGACCAATACCTGTACTTACAACAGAAATTCTTTTATTGCCTATCCAACCCGTGTGTGTGATAAATTCTCTATGCGCTAATTTAAAATCAACTTTATCAAAATACTTGCTCACACTTGCCACTCTTTCAGGATCGCCAACAGTTATAATGGTATCTGCAATTTCCTCAGGCCTTACATTTAAGTGATAAATAGCACCTCGGTCATTGATGATGAGTTCAGAAGCTTCAATTGCCTTCATTTTTGTTTCTTTTATGATACAAATGTCGTTTAAATCGGATTAGCTGTAAAATTCTTTTATAATTAACTTCTTTACATTAATTTCGCGTCCTAGATAGGGTCGGGTGGCCGAGTGGCTAGGCAGAGCTCTGCAAAAGCTCCCACAGCGGTTCGAATCCGCTCTCGACCTCACTCAAAAATAAAACCCTTACATATAGTACGGGTTTTGTTTTTTTAAATAATGTAATATGAAATATTCTCAATCAATAGGTATTCTACTTTGCTTGTTGCTTATCTATAGCACTACTCAACCTTTGGTTTTTATTGAAAGTAGAAATTGGACTATTACTGGCTGGGATGCTGTCGGAAGTAGCTTTGGTCAGGCAGGTAAATTTTTATGTTTTTTTGCAGTAATCGCTTTGTTGTTTTTTGCAGTCCCTTTTATTTGGGCAAAAAGATTCAATATGGTTTTTGCCACCTTGCTTTTAGCTTGGAGCGTCAGAAATTTTATAGTGTTATCTACTTGTCAAATGGGAGAGTGTCCACAAAAATTATGGGCTTTGTATGGCTGTATTATTTTTTCTGCCGGTATCTTGTTAATGACTTTCTTGCCTAAGATAAAAGTTTCAAGCCAGCCCCAATAATTTCAACGGCTTTATCAATTTGTTTTTCGTTGATGATTAATGGCGGTGCGAATCTAATTTTATCTCCGTGTGTAGGTTTCGCTAATAAGCCTAAATCTTTTAAGTGTAAACATAAGTCCCAACTTGCATCTGGATTTTCATGTTTAATCACTATTGCATTTAATAATCCTTTACCACGAATGGTGGTAATGTAAGGTGATTTCAAATTTGTTAATCCTAGTCTTAATCTTTCTCCCATTTTTTCTGCATTCTCCGCCATCTTCTCCGACTTCAAAACCTCTAAAGATTTTATAGCCACAGCACAAGCTAAAGGGTTGCCTCCATAAGTTGAACCATGTTCGCCTGGTTTTATTTGCATCATTATTTCATTGTTGGCAAGTACCGCCGAAATGGGAAGCGTGCCACCACTTAATGCTTTCCCTAATATTAAAATATCTGGTTTAACATTTTCATGATCGCAGGCTAACATTTTACCTGTTCTGGCCAAACCTGTTTGTATTTCATCTGCGATAAATAATACCTTGTATTGGTCACATAATTTGCGTACTCCTTTTAGATAGCCATCATCAGGTATGACGACACCCGCTTCTCCTTGGATGGGTTCTACCATAAAAGCAGCCACCTCATCCTCTTTTAAGGCTGTTTCAAGCGCCGTTAAATCATTGTAAGGAACTAGCCCAAAGCCGGGCATATAAGGCCCAAATCCTTTAAAACTGCTTGGATCAGTAGAAGAAGAAATAGCAGCTAAGGTGCGCCCCCAAAAATTACCTTCGGCAAAAATAATTTTAGCTTTATTTTCTGGAATGCCTTTTACATTGTATCCCCATCTTCTAGCTAATTTAATAGCCGTTTCTCCACCTTCTACACCCGTGTTCATCGGCAATACTTTATCATAACCAAAATACTCAGTGATGTATTTTTCATATTCACCTAATAGATTATTGTGAAAAGCGCGAGAGGTTAATGTTAGCTTACTTGCTTGTTTTTGCAAAGCTTCAATGATTACCGGGTGACAGTGACCTTGGTTGACAGCAGAGTAGCCACTTAAAAAATCAAAATATTGTTTACCATCTACGTCATATAAATACACGCCTTCGCCACGCTCCAGGACCACTGGGAGTGGGTGGTAATTGTGTGCGCCATATTGTTCTTCAAGGGCTAAATAGCTAGCTGCATTAGCACTGACTACAGAATTAGTCATATTAAAAAATTCATTGTACTAAGTTAGTTTTTTTAGTTCAAATTCCCACATTTTGGACTTACATTCGCTAAAAGAATCAGATTGAAACCCCTTGTTTCCATAGTTATATTAAATTTTAACGGTGCTAAATATTTAGCACAGTTTTTGCCATCGGTATTGGCTACTCAATATGAAAATTTTGAAGTGATGGTGGCAGACAATGGCTCTACAGATGATTCTATTATTTTAATAAAAGAAAAATTTCCATCCGTTAAAATAATTTCAAGTGCTACCAATGAGGGTTTTGCAGGTGGATATAACTGGGCATTGAAAAATATAGATGCCGATTATTTTGTTTTATTAAATTCTGATGTTGAGGTAGATCCTAATTGGATTACACCTATGGTTAATTTATTGGAATCAGATGCTAGCATTGGAGCTTGTCAACCAAAAATTTTATCTTATGCTGATCGAACTACTTTTGAATACGCTGGTGCTTGTGGAGGTTGGATTGATTCACTAGGCTATCCATTTTCGAGAGGACGTGTTTTTGATGTATGTGAAAAAGATGAAAAACAATATGATCATGCAGCACCCATTTTTTGGGCCACCGGTGCTTGTATGATGATTCGTTCTAAATTATTTTTTGCAATGAATGGGTTTGATGCAGATTTTTTTGCACACCAAGAAGAAATTGATTTGTGTTGGAGAATGCAGTTAGCTGGTTATCAAATTTATGCTTGCCCTTCTTCAAAAGTTTTTCATGTGGGAGCGGGTACCTTGCCTAGAGGTGGTCGTAAAGTGTTTTTAAATTTTAGGAACAACTTAATCATGCTTACTAAAAATTTGCCATGGACTGAATTGGTTTGGAAACTTCCCTTTAGGTTTGCTTTAGATGCCATATCTGCCTATAAGGGCTTATTAAGTGGGGATAAAGACTTTTTCTTAGCGATTGCTAAGGCGCATTTTGCTTATTTTGGGTATTGTTTAACTGGCGGTATCAAAAGGTCCAAAAGCCCAAAACCCTTGCAATCATTGGGGGGTGTTTACAATGGGTCCTTGGTTTTTGATTACTTTATAAAAAACAAGCAGTTTTTTAGTAAAATAGTGAGCAAACAGGTTCATTATTAAGAACTTGTTGCTATTTTTGCGTCCGTAAATAAACAATATGTCACAAGATTTACATGATCATTCAGCTAATAAAGATATCGCCACTAATTGGGTGACTTCTTCTAGATT
>CAINFN010000206.1 GCA_903848125.1 uncultured Bacteroidota bacterium | reverse complement strand
TCACACTTAAACGAATCATAGGCGAATTTAAGTTATTTTTGCATCTCAAATATCAGAAATGGCTTATTCTAGTTTAGAGGCTTGTTTATTGGATTTAGAGCGCACGGGGCAGCTTTTACGGATCAAAGAAGAGGTGGATCCCTATTTAGAAATGGCTGCGATACATTTACGCATTTTTGAACAAAAAGGGCCGGCCATTTTATTTGAAAAAGTGAAGGGTTCTAAGTTTCGTGCGGCTTCCAATATTTTTGGTACACTAGAAAGAAGTGAATTTATTTTTAGAGATACACTTCCTTCTGTAAAGCAATTAATTGATATAAAAATTAATCCTTTAGCGGCTATTCAAAATCCCATAAAATCTTTAGCTGCATTACCAGCTGCTATTAATGCGCTACCTAATAAAAATCCAATTTCAAAACCAGTTTTATTTGAAGAAATTAATATTAGTGATCTTCCCTTAATACATCATTGGCCCATGGATGGTGGTGCTTTTGTAACATTGCCACAAGTGTATACCGAAGATGCCGACAAGCCAGGTATAGGAAATTCCAACTTAGGCATGTACCGTATTCAATTAAATGGAAATGATTATATATTAAATAAGGAAATTGGTTTGCATTATCAATTACATCGTGGTATTGGGGTGCATCAAACCAAAGCCAATAAAAAAGGCTTGCCTCTAAAAGTAAGTTGTTTTGTAGGCGGCCCACCGGCGCATTCAGTTGCTGCAGTGATGCCATTGCCAGAAGGCATGAGTGAAATGAATTTTGCTGGCGTATTAGCAGGAAAAAGATTTGGGTATACTTATATTGATGGGTTTTGCGTAAGTACCGATGCCGATTTCGTTATTACAGGCGAAGTATTTCCTGGAGAGAATAAACCAGAAGGTCCTTTCGGAGACCATTTAGGTTACTATAGTTTACAGCATCCATTTCCAGTGATGAAAGTGCATAAAGTATATGCACGAAAAAATGCGATATGGGCGTTTACAGTAGTAGGTAGACCGCCACAAGAAGATACTAGTTTTGGGCAGTTGATTCATAAAATAACAGGGTCGGCAGTTTCCAATGAAATTCCAGGTTTGAAAGAAGTACATGCAGTAGATGCAGCAGGCGTGCACCCCTTATTATTGGCCATTGGAAGCGAAAGATATACGCCCTTTTTAGAAAATAAAAAACCTGCCGAAATTTTAACCATTGCCAATCATATTTTAGGGACAGGGCAATTAAGTTTAGCAAAATTTATTTGGATTACGGCAGAGGCGAAAAAATCGAAAGAAAAGAGTGAAATAAAAGTAATTGATACGAATGCAAAGTCATTAGATGTAAATAATGTGCCTGAGTTTTTACAGTACATGTTATCTAGAATGGACTTTTCAAATGACCTACATTTTTATACCAATACCACCATGGATACCTTGGATTATTCAGGAGATGGTTTAAATAGTGGTTCTAAATTGGTATTGGCTGCTTATGGTGATGAACGTAGAAATTTAGCCACAGCTATTCCGGGAAAAATTAGCGCTTTACATGCCAATACGCAATTAATCATGCCGGGTGTGATTGCATTAAATGCAAATGGAATTTCAATCGCATCACTGCAAGAAAATTTAAAGGGTAGTGGAGAAATGTTATTGGAAAAAGAAGGCGTTGCTATGATCATAATTACTGAAGACGCTACTTGGATGGCTGCTGAATTTAATAATTTTATTTGGGCCACTTTTACCAGAACCAATCCAGCAAAGGATATTGATGGGGTAGATAGTTATACAATTAATAAACATTGGGGATGCAAGGGGCCATTAATTTTAGATGCGACAATTAAAAAGCATCATGCACCTGCTGTGGTGAAAGATACTGAAGTAGAGAAGAAAGTGACCGAGCTATTAAGTAAGTATGGGTATTAAACTTCCACCCAAGTATGATCGGCTAATAATTTAACGGTAGCCACAAATCCTGCAAAAGGTCCAGACCCGCCGCCCCATTCGCTAGGTGCCACTAAAGAAAGTACATGTGAGCCATCGGTTTTTTCATAGACATGATATACTTGACCAATTTGTGGTTTGAAAGTAATTTTAGCTTCGTAAATCATTAAACTTAATTCCTTGCGTTTTCTAATCTCTTGTGCTTGCCTTGCTAATAATTCAATTTGTTCCTTAATTTGATTTAGCTGCATATTGGTTTGATCTTCCATAGCAGACAAAGCCTTGTGTTTGATGACACCTTCTTTGGTGGGTCTAATAGCCACACTTCCAGCAGATGAGGCATAGGGAAGAACACTTAATTGCTTGTGGTATACTTCAATGTTTTTAAAAGCGTCGCCATTTTCTTTAAATCCAAAATGGGTGACTTTTAAAAATCCGTTGGCTAAAATTTCATGCACTACTTTAAGTGCTTCTTTATTGTCTTTGCTAAATTGAACAGTTAAACAAGAACCATTATTAATTTCAGCAAGCACTTCATTTCCTAGTATTGGGTTTTCGAATTCCTGTGCTATTCCATTAGGTATTACGCTATACTGTGCGTAAAAAGCTTCATTTTCTATATTCACCCAATTATGGCTAAAACTAAGGGCATGACCGTTTTGCACGCTTTCAATTTTGTAGTTTCCAGATTTTGGAACTATTTGGTACTCGAACTCGCTTTTTTCGGGAAAAAGCTGCCAGCTTGCTAAAAAATTATATGCTTGAACCATATTTTATATAACAATAATAACTACTAAAGGTTGAATGAAAATGGCTTGTTTATGCTAAAAAAGTTAATTTATTTGAACAAAATCAGGCTTAGAAATAATACTTGAATTGTATTTATACCTGATGTTAGTGAGTAAGCTTAAGTTCCATGGACTAACTTGCAAATTGGTCCTTGGGAAATAAAAACCTTTTAATTCAATGGTGCCAAAAATAAGGTTTTCATTTCTGACTCTTATGCCGGTCCCCATTGAAGTATAAATGTCACCTGTTTGTATGGGATCTCCAACTGTTCTTAAATAAGTGATGTTGCCAAAAGCGAATGGAGAGGTTCTGAATCCAAAAAATGATCTAGAATTATACCAAACAGATTCCCAGTTGGCAGAAAGTCTGCTGCCTCCGTATATTCTTTCTTTATTTAATTGTGGTATACCGTAATTGCTATTAATTAGCAATGCCTCATTGAATTTATTTTTTAGGGTTTCGGTAAAACTTATATTTAGTATGGATCGATATTTATACCCACTTTCTAAATAACGTAGGGCACTAATTTGTTCAAGACTTGCTAAAAAACGAACATCTTGTAGTTGTTGATTGGCATAACTAGAACCTCCGCTTATATTAATATGCCTAAAGCTTTCATTTGCTAATAATTTATAAGATTCTATTTGAATACCTAGATAGGGAAGTGGGGTTTGTTCTCTTGTGTATTGCCCAGCGGTAATGATCAAAGATTTTCCACTAGGCAAATCCTCGTTTCTGCCAAACCCATATAAGTATTGTGTTCGGATAATCTGTTGTTTAAATAAAGTAAAAGAACTTAAGAAAGCTTCAATGTTTTGATAATTTTTATCAAATTGTGAAAGATAATCTAATGGTCTTTGTTTAAATATATTTTCTAGATAACGTAGTTGAATAAAATTATGAGGCACTGAATTTCCAAATGAATAGTTTTTACTAAATAATTGATAACCTATCCAGCTGTCAAAATGTTTTAAATCATAATTATAGGTGTTGTTATATAAGGAATCGGACCATTTTTTTAGAAATACGTTTTTATTACTCGTATTGTTCCATTCAAATCCCCAAGTCCATTTACTTATTGGGGTTAATAGGGGGCGTAGTCCTTTTATAAAAATAGAAGAGGCCGATAAATCGCCATTGGCTATATTAGGTATAAAAGTTTGTGCCCCAATGGACACATCGGTAAAACTGCCTTTTACATTTCTATTCATAAAATCAAAGCCCCACCCAGTTGTATTTTCTCTGTTTTTATCAAAGTTGTGAATTAAATTAAAAGAGTTGCCGCCGTCATTAACGTTTTCAGTGCTAAAGCTAGCATTGTAGGAATTTTCATTTCTAATATTAAAACTTCCACCAAATGGGAAAATGTCTTTAGTAATTACATACAAATCAACCAGGTTGGTATCGGAAGCGGAAGTAGCTGCTAAAATACGAGCATCTTGTATAAAGGGTAAATCTCTTAACCATTTTTCATTGTAAGCAATGCTTAAAGGGTCTAATAATTCGTTTTCATAAAAAAATAAATTTTTACGAATTGTATTTTCATTTGTTTTATTATGCAGCTTATCTGCGAATTTAGTTAATGCATCTTTTTTTAACTTATTGATATCATTGACATTTGAGCCAAAATGTTTTTGTTCAATAATGATGGAGTTAATTTTTTTTCCTTCGAAACTAGCCATTGATTTCATGTACCTGCTGATAGCAATATTGGTGGAATCAATTAAAGAACTAGGCTTGCCTTTAAAAATTTTTACAATTTTTTGAAATGTATTGGTGTCTTTGGATAAGGCAATGTTTTTCTCAAAACCTTTTAATTGGGCTGTAGCTATTATTACATTACATAATAATAGGGGGGTGAGGATACATTTAATAAGTAAGTGATTCATTTTAGATTCAATTACAATACTTTCACCGCTCTTTTTTTCAATGACTCTATAGGGATATTTAACATTTTTCCAATTGGTTTTCCATCACGGTAGCTAATCACTCTTAAAATAGTAACATCTTCAGGTACTATAAATGGAGCTTTATACGCATCGCTGTAATTATCTGGCATAGCTTCATCGATAGTATAATAAAAGCTTAATCCATCAATTTCGCCTTCCATGGTAGCATACAATTCACCTTTTGTGTTACTCTTGGTAGTTACAATTGGGTCATAGATACTTTTTGCATATTTAACATTGGCGGCGTCTAATTTTTCAAATTGTTGTTCTACTTTTTTTGAAAATTCATTCCAATTTTTCTTTTCTTTCGGAGACCAACTAGTTTCAGCCACTGCCATTCCTCTTGGCCATGTCATGTATTGCGCACTTCTAAAATTTAAAAGTTGTTCACTCCATAAATTGGCTTGGTTGCCTAAAATTAAATTTGGATCTATGCCTTCGGGTATTGGCTCATACCCGTATGTGGTTTTCATTCTTAATCCACGGTATACTTTTCCTTCGGCTGTTGCCTCTCCTTGGTAGTAATCAATGTAATTATAATCATTTGGTGACATGACTACTTTGTGCCCCTGCTTAGCAGCTTCTATACCGCCTTTAATACCTTGCCAACTCATTACGGCGGCATCTCCACTTAATCCACCTTGTAAAATTTCATCCCAACCCATTAATTTTTTTCCTTTGGCATTTACAATTTTTTGAATGCGTCTTACAAAATAACTTTGTACTTCATTTTGATTTTTTAAGCCTTCTCTTTTCATTAAAGCTTGAACATTGGCAGATTTTTCCCAATTGTTTTTTGCATTTTCATCACCACCTGTATGAATGTATTCAAAAGGGAACAGGGCGGCTACCTCGGTAAATATTTTATCTAAATTTGTATATACCTCTTCGTTGGAGGGGTCTAATGAATTGTCAATTCTTGCAGTAACATGCCCATTCAATCCTTCCCAATCCATAATTTCATCACCCGCATTTACTTGAAAAGGATAATTGGGGGTAGTGCTCATATTTGGGTAAGAAGCATTAAATGCCAAGCTGTGACCTGGGACATCAATTTCAGGCACTACTTCAATGAATTTTGTTTTTGCGTACGCCACTATTTCTTTGATGTCTTCTTGGGTATAAAAACCACCATAAGTTTTTGGTTCATCTTTAGCTGGTGTTGTGATATTTGCCCATTTCCCTTTTCTTTCTGGTCTCCAAGCACCAACACTTGTCAATTTAGGTAAAGCTTTAATTTCAATTCTCCATCCTTGATCATCTGTTAAATGCCAATGGAATCTATTTAACTTATAACGAGCCATGTCGTCCAAATAGGTTTTCACTTCTGACTTAGTAAAAAAATGTCTACTCACATCCAACATCATTCCTCTCCATGCAAATCTTGGTTTGTCTTCAATACTTACATAGGGTAAAGTCCAGTTTATATTACTTTGTAAAGTAGATGCATAAATATTTGCTGGCAATAATTGCAAAACAGATTGCCAACCATAAAATAATCCAACATTGGCGTTGGCTTTAATTTGAATTCCTTTTTCATTTACGGCTAACGTATATCCTTCCGCGCCAAGGTTAGTATTATTGACTATTTGCAAATCAATAGTTGGCTTGCTTTTTGAAAAATTAACAACACGACCAGTGGTAGTACTTATTTTTGATGCGATATCATCTGCTAATGCTTTGGCTGATGCAGGGGCATTGATTACAATAGATGTGGGTAGAGAATAAATTCCATTTCCTTTTGTTATCTGATATGGTTCCGGTATAATATTGGTGATTTGAGCTTTGGCAAAATTTAAACAGCTAATGCTTAATAGAATCAATAATAATTTTGCAATCTTCATAAAAATATTTTTTTGGTAATGGTAATTCGTATCTAAAAGGTATGGTTTTATTTTTCAACTTAAGCTAGCATCATTACTACTTAAACTAACCTAATAAAGTACTTAAAGATACAAAAACAAACCTGCATAAAAAAGCCGTTCCAATTACTCGGAACGGCCTAGGGGAATTTTGAATCTTTTGTAGAAACTAGATAGAACTAGTCACTAAATTTACTTTCAACTATAGATTAGTATCTGTAAGCATCAGCCTTGAATGGACCTGCTTTAGGTATACCTAAATAAGCTGCTTGCTCAGTGGTTAATTCATCTAATTCAGCACCTACTTTCGCTAAGTGTAAACGCGCTACTTTCTCATCTAAATGCTTAGGCAACACAGATACTTTGTTCTCGTAGTTTTTATGGTTGGTCCATAATTCTATTTGAGCCAATGTTTGGTTAGAGAAAGAGTTACTCATTACAAAGCT
>CAINFN010000205.1 GCA_903848125.1 uncultured Bacteroidota bacterium | reverse complement strand
TAAATTATCTCTAGTATCAGGTGCTATATACCAAGACAAATCATGTCTAGGAAGTCCAGTTCGGTGACTCATCATATCACGAAGGGTAATATGATTGGTTAAATCGCTGGTATAAAATTTTAAATCGGGTAAATAAGTGGTCACTGGTTTATCAAAATCAATCGATTTTTCTTTTTGTAAAATACCTAATACAGAAGCTGTAAAAGCCTTGGTACAAGAACCAATTGCGAATTGTGTATTAGCAGTTACGGGTAATTTATTTTCAACATCACGATATCCAAAGCCTTTGGCAAAAATGACTTTGTTTTTTTCTACTACGGCCACTGCAACTCCTGCAGCATGGTTGTCTTTTAATATCTTATTAATTTCAGCTTCAATGCCTACAAAACGTTTGTCTACCTTGGTTTGTGCAATTGACTTTACATTGAAAGTAAATGTCATAGTGGCTAATGCAGACAAGAATAATAGTTTTTTCATAAAAAGTATTTGTATTTAAAAGTACTATGTAATTGAATAAAATGTAGTAAAAATAGTTGAGTGGTAAAAATTTATCAAAGAGGGGTTAAAATAAAGTTTTAATGAATGGCTAGCTTGCCTTGAACTAGAAGCTGGTACTGATGTGGAGTAATGCCTTCCATTTTTTTAAAGAGGCGCACGAAATAATTTACATCATTAAAGCCACAATCAAAGGCTACCGATTTAATAGCAACATTTGAAAGCATTAATAATTCTTTCGCATGTTTAATTTTTTCAGATAAAATATACTCTAAAGGACTAATGCCAAATTCTTTTTTGAAAGAACGATAAAAAGTAGTTTTACTCATGCATGCTTTTTCACTTAGAATGCCAAGCTTAATATCTTCTGTGATATTTGCCTTTATGAAACCTGTGATATAAGATAGTGGATGTGCATTTGAATTTTTATGTTCACCCTCTGTTAATTCAAGTTTGTTTTGTAATTGTACAATATTCACTATTAATTCCTGTAAAGACAAATCTGCAATAATATCTTTTAAAGGCATATTGCTAGAACAAACAGAAATAATTTTATTGAGCAAGGAAGCAATCTCTAAGCTATTTTGAAAATGATAGTTGTTCTTATTGAATTTCCAATAAGTATCTCCCATTCTTGGATACTTATCATTTAAAAAACTTAATGTGTTTTCAATTTTTTGATGATCGATGGCAAGCGCTATACATTGTGTTGGATTATTGACAGAGGCTTCGGGAAAGTCAATATTCATTTCTACCCTCCTGGCACCAGCACCGTTTCGCCTGGCATATAATCAAAGCCTGCATGGTCATACAAATGCATCACTTTTTTTCCTCTTAACATACTAGTCACTACAAAGTCATTGAATGTCAATGGAACTAAGGCTGCTGCCTGATGTGTTTCAAATACATTCAGCTCACATTTATCTAAGGTGTAGGCAGTTCTATTTTCCACCAATGTTTTCAATGATTTTTCCTTGGTAAGACCGACCTCTTTTAATTGACTGGATCTAGTCATAGCGGCAATTGTTAATGAATTGTATATTCAATGCATCACAAAGTATTCGATTTACTCTTCAAATGAGCTTGGATGAATTGTGCTACAATCTGACTTAAATATACTATAAAAAATACAGATTTAAAACTAGAATTACATTGTAAACAAAACGAAAAGCTATGTCAACGATTGTAAACCGTCCTACTTTCAAAGCCAAGTATGACAATTTTATTGGGGGTAAATTTGTACCTCCTGTTAAAGGGGAATATTTTGATAATGTTTCTCCTATTGATGGAAAAGTATTTACCAAGGCTGCCCGCTCTGGCAAGGAAGATGTGGAATTGGCTATTGATGCTGCCCACCAAGCCTTCCCTACTTGGAGCAAATCGGCCCCCACTTACCGAAGCAATATCTTAATCAAAATTGCACAGGTGATTGAAGACAATTTAGAATACCTCGCTACCGTAGAAGCCATTGACAATGGCAAGGCCATTAGAGAAACAAGGGCTGCCGATTTACCGCTTTGTGTTGATCATTTTAGGTATTTTGCAGGCGTCATTAGAGCAGAAGAAGGTGCTATCTCAGAGCATGATGAAACTACAGTAAGCATTATTGTGCATGAACCTATTGGTGTAGTGGGTCAAATTATTCCATGGAACTTTCCTTTATTGATGGCTACATGGAAAATTGCTCCAGCTTTAGCTGCAGGTTGCTGCGTGGTATTAAAACCAGCAGAACAAACACCTACTTCTATTTTATGTTTAATGGAACTCATTGCTGATTTACTACCAGCTGGTGTTTTGAATGTAGTGACTGGTTTTGGTCCAGAAGCGGGAAAGCCTTTGGCTACCTCCCCAAGAATATCTAAAGTTTCCTTTACAGGCGAAACCACCACCGGCAGATTAATTATGCAATATGCTTCTGAAAATTTAATTCCTGTTACGATGGAGTTAGGTGGAAAGTCGCCGAATATATTTTTCCCTTCTGTTGCGGATCATGATGACGCCTTTTTTGACAAAGCAGTAGAAGGCGCTGTTATGTTTGCATTGAATCAAGGTGAAGTATGTACTTGCCCTTCAAGAATTTTAGTACATGAAAGTATTTATGAAAAATTCATGAAACGTGTGGTGGAAAGAACGAAAGCTATTAAAATTGGACATCCTTTAGATGGCACTGTCATGATGGGTGCACAAGCTTCTAATGATCAATATGAAAAAATATTGTCTTATTTAAAAATTGGTAAAGAAGAAGGTGCTGAAGTTTTATGTGGAGGTGCTGCTAATAAATTAGAGGGCGAATTAGCAGGCGGTTATTATATTCAACCTACTATTTTTAAAGGCCATAATAAAATGCGCGTCTTCCAAGAAGAAATTTTTGGACCAGTAACCAGTGTGACTACTTTTAAAACAACCGAAGAAGCATTGGCCATTGCTAATGATACTTTATATGGTTTAGGCGCTGGTGTATGGACTAGGGATGCACATGAATTATACCAAGTGCCACGTGCTATTCAGGCCGGTCGTGTTTGGGTAAACTGCTATCATGCTTATCCTGCACATGCTCCATTTGGTGGTTATAAAAAATCGGGCTTTGGTAGAGAAACACATAAAATGATGTTAGGTCATTACAGACAAACAAAAAATATGTTAGTTTCTTATGATAAAAACAAGCTTGGATTTTTTTAGTAAATAGCAAAAACTATTTAACTTACGAAGAACTTTCAAGCTTATTGGAAGTTCTTCGTTTTTAAAGTAAATAAAAATGACTAAAAGAGTTTTAGTAAGTCCTGCAGCCGAAAAAGTAATTGCTGATTTAAAAGAAAAGTTTGGGCCATTGATGTTTCATCAAAGTGGTGGATGTTGTGATGGTTCACAACCCATGTGTTTTGAAAAAGGGGAATTTAAAGTGGGTGGAAGTGATGTGAAAATTGGCACTATTGCCGATTGTGAATTTTTTATGAGCCGAGATCAATTTGAATACTGGAAACATACCCAACTCACTATAGATATCACGCCTGGCAGAGGATCTAGTTTTTCACTCGAAATACCAATGGGCCTTCGTTTTATTGTGCATTCTCGCCTATATACCGAAGCTGAAATGTTAGCTATTGAACCCATCGAAGATTGCTTATAGAAGTTTCGTGTATTATTTCGCGAAATATTTTTTAACTTCCAAATACAAATCAAGTAGATGGCAAACAGACGCAATTTTATACAACACCTAGGTCTAATGGCTGGTGCCTTTTCGGCAAATAGCTTATTTAATCAAGCGCACGCAGCTGAATTTCAACATTTAAATCTGCAGAAAAAAGCGTTGTCTCCAAAAGAGTTGGCCATGGATGAAGATTATTGGAGTGTGGTGCAACAAGGCTTTACGGTAAATCCCGCGTTGATTAATTTAAACAATGGGGGTGTAAGTCCGAGTCCTCGAATCGTACAAGAAGCAGTGGAGCAATTTAATAAAATGAGCAACGAAGGTCCTTCCTATTATATGTGGCGCATTTTAGATCAAGGACGTGAGCCATTAAGATATAAGTTGGCTCAATTGGCTGGATGTGATCCTGAAGAAATTGCCATCAATCGAAATGCTACTGAAGCATTGAATACGGTGATATTTGGTTTGAATTTAAAAGCGGGTGAGGAAGTCATTGGCACGAAACAGGATTACCCAAATATGATGAATGCCTGGAAACAAAGAGCAACTAGAGAAGGAATCATCTATACCCAACTTAGTTTTAAATACCCCATTGAAAATGAGGAAGAAATTATAAGTGCTTTTGAAAAAGCCATTACACCCAAAACTAGAATTTTTCATATTACACATATGGTTAACTGGGTAGGACAAATTATGCCCGTAAAAAGATTATGCGATTTAGCGAAAAAACACAATATTCAAACAATAGTAGATGGGGCGCATAGTTTTGGTTTGATGGATTTTAAAATTCCAGATTTAGGTTGTGATTACTTTGGTACCTCCTTACATAAATTTTTATCGGCTCCAATTGGTAGTGGCATGTTGTGGATCAAAAAAGAAAACATAGAAAAAATTTGGCCATTGGTGTGTAACGATAATCCGAAAGGATCCGATATTAGAAAATTTGAAACCCTTGGTACCAGAAGTTTTCCGATAGAGCAAGGCATTGGCGAAGCCATTAATTTTCATACTGCTATTGGAAGTAAAAGAAAAGAGGAACGTATTCGTTATTTAAAAAACTATTGGGCCACTCGTGTTATAAATATTACCAAAGTAAAAATTAAAACATCTCTTAAAGATGCTTACTCCTGTGCTATTTGTGGTGTGAGCATTGACGGCATGACGCCTGGTGAATTAGATGCTGCTTTATTTAATGAGTATAAGATTCATACGGTGGGCATTGTTTGGGAAAATGTGAGTTGTGTTAGAATTACCCCTCATGTGTATACAAGATTACAAGACCTAGATAAATTAGTTTATGCAATAGAAAAATTAGCGAAAAAAGCATAAGCTACTATTCCTATTTTCTATCAATAAATTAGGTTGTTTTCTACTAGCTGAAAAATCATTTACTAAATTTTAAAATATACTTTTGATCACTTCAAGTATTTTTTAAAAATTTAAAAATGGTCAAGTTCGTAGTGATTTATTTTTTGTTATTGATATCAAATAACAACCTAGCTCAAAACAAATTTATTCCCTTCTTTAATCAAAGCAGTAGTGCCAATAAATTAGTAAGTTGGAGCTTGGGTGAAACTTCTTTTACAACTACTTTAGTCAATAAGAATGGATTTATTTTAACAGGGGGCTTCTTACAACCTACTATCCTTAGTAGTTCCAGAGGTACATCAACAAATGGAATAGATTTGAAAGTAATCATAGGACCTAATCCTATTAGAGATTACTTAACTATTATTTGCCATCAATTGGGAATAGTCATTACAGGTATTCAAGTAGCAGATGTATTTGGTCAAACTAAAATAATTTTTAAAGGGCCCTACTCGGGCATAAATTTCAAAACACAATTGTCTTTTGTTTCGGTAAATACGGGGGTTTACTTTATTTCAATCTATTATATTGTGGACCAGCAATTCACAAAAATAAAAGTTTATAAAGTTATTAAAACCTAATGTTATGAAAAGTAGTTGTATAGGGATGTGCTTGATTTTATTAATCATTACC
Source organism: uncultured Bacteroidota bacterium (assembly GCA_903848125.1). Taxonomy (GTDB): domain Bacteria; phylum Bacteroidota; class Bacteroidia; order Chitinophagales; family Chitinophagaceae; genus Sediminibacterium. The sequence continues at coordinate 12,486 of CAINFN010000205.1, read as the reverse complement.
ACTCCAACAAACCTTAAAGCTCAAAGTACCAAGGGAATTAACTTTCAAGCGATAGCAAGAAATAATAGTGGTGTCATTATCCCCAATAAATCATTAAACATTAGGCTATCCATCAAAACAGATACCAATAGCACTAAAAATGAATACCAGGAAATTGTTCCCGTCATTACCAATGCCCTTGGTTTGTTTACTATTGTAGTAGGCGCCGTTGAAAATAATAAAACCATTACAGTAGGTCCATTTGAAAATATAAATTGGTCTAAGGTGGAAAAATATTTACAAGTGGAGGTAGACACTTTAGGTGATTTGACTTTCACAAACATGGGTACACAAAAAATTAATTATGTACCATTTTCATTTTATGCCGATAATGTTGGCGCTCAAAATATAAATGGGATCATAGGACTTAGTCAAGGTGGCACCGGCTTTGATAACTTAAAAAGTTTGAAAGAGTTTTTGGCTATTGATAAAATTAACAATACACCGGACAGCATTAAGCCATTAACTATTTTAGCAACAACGGCGCTCAATACAAAATTAAATAGTGCAGATATTTTAAGTTTGTCTAATAGAATTAAATTAATTGGAAAGGATGATTATGGTAGTTTTTATGATACGGCTTCGCAGCCCGCAATCGTTGCAACCGCTACTGCTTTGAAATTTTCTTTTACTAGTTTTTCTAATAATATATCAATAACCAATAACACTGCTTTAGCCCCCACTAAAATTACCGTATTACATGCTGGTATTTATAATATACACTATGCGATCCAATTATTAAAAAATGATGTGGGATCGGATATTGCGAGTGTTTGGATTCGAAGAAATGGAAGCGCTTATTTAAATACCAATGTTAATTATAATGTCACCGGTAGCGGTATCAAAAATATGTGTACGGCTTCTTACTATGTAGAACTTGGTACCAATGATTATGTAGAATTGTATTACAGTGTAAAAAATAGCAATACCATCCCCACTGGGAATCTTACTCAATTAACTCCATCACGACCAGCCACCCCCTCTGTACTGTTAACTATAAATCGAGTGTATTAACCAAAAGGTTGTTCAATTGAAACACTTTGTTTTGAAAAGAAATGTGCTCCATCTTCTGCAATGTATACGCAATCTTCTAATCTAATACCAAATTCACCTGGAATAGAAATAGTTGGCTCATCACTAAAGCACATACCCACTGCAATAGGTGTTTTATTTCCTTTGACAAAATTGGTCCACTCGTGTCCTTCTAATCCAATGCCATGGCCTGTTCTATGAGGTAGACCTGGAAGTTTGTAATTTTTACTAAAGCCGCCGTTTTCAATCACAGCTCTTGCTGCTGCATCTACTTGCTCGCATGGTGCTCCAATTTTCATTGCTGCAAATGCTGCATCTTGCGCTTTTTTCTCTAAATTCCAAACATCCATTTGTCGTTTAGTGGGTTTGCCTACCACTATGGTTCTAGTAATATCAGAAGCATAACCTTCACAGCTTGTTCCTCCATCAACCATCACAATATCACCTTCACGAATGGTTTGAGGAGTAATGCTTCCATGTGGTAAGGCAGAATATTTTCCAACTTGCACAGAAGCCCCACCTGTAAAACCAAGTTGCTTAAAGGCTGCTGAAATAGTATTACTTAATTCTGTTTGTGACATACCCACATAAATAGTAGTGAAAGCAGCTTTATACGCTTCAATGGTCACATCGCTCGCTTTTTGCATTAATGCAATCTCTGCCTTTGTTTTAATCATTCTACAACCAGCAGTAATGGGGGTTGCATCCACTATCTCAAATCCATTCGCTATTTTTTTTACGCCATTGGCAATAAAAAAACGAACTCTTTCCTCCATGCCTATTTTATGATGCACAACTCCTTTATCTTTTATAATTCCCAAGATGACCTCATAAGGACTTTCATGCTCTTCCCAGCATCTTACTTCATCGCCAAATACAGGAAGTATTAATTCTCTTGCTCGGTCTTCTTCAAATTTTGGGCATACATACACGATAGCACCTTTCGCTGGGATGACTACGCCAAAAGTTCTTTCACTTTGACCCCATCTCATACCAGTATAATAATAACAAGAAGTGGTGCCCTCCAAAAAAATGGCATCCATTTTTTCTTTATCCATTAAACTTTGCGCCTTGGCAATACGTTGCTTTCTTTCTTCTACGGATATAGGAACTATACCATTAAGCATAGGTTGTAAATCACGAATGGCTTTTGGCATATTGGCCTCGCCGTGTGCATCATACAGGTTGGCGCCAAAAATACGATTGCTAACACCTAAAGTGCCTGCTGTTAATGCAGTCAGGGAGATAAATTTTCTTCTATTAAATGACATACTACTCTATTTTAAGATGTATTAAAGTTAAGATTAAATTAATAATTTAAAAGCATTAAATTTAATGCTTGGGGGCCTGCTATTTGAACCAATTAGAGGTGCTCAATTTTTTATTGTTTAAATTAATATCATTGAAAGTATTTCGAATTATTTTTTTACTAAGCTTATGTGTTGCTTATCATCAATTAGCTGCACAAAAAAAGAACGCGGGTTTAAAATACTATATACATAAAGCAACAGATGTGATTAAAGTAGATGGCATGTTGACCGAGCAGTCATGGAAAAACGCACAGGTAGCAGAAAAATTTGCCATGATACTTCCCATGGATACGAGTTTAGCAAAAGTACCCACAGAAGTAAGAATGACCTACGATCATAATAATTTATACATCCTAGCTGTCTGTTATAAGGTAGGCCAGGGCGTAAACATGGTTGAATCTTTAAAAAGAGATTGGTCATTTGTAAAGAATGATAATTTCGTTGTGTTCATGGATACCTATGGGGATTTAAATAGTGGGTTTGCATTTGGCGTCAATGCTGCAGGAGCACAATGGGATGGCACGATGTATGATGGTGGGAGTGTAGATTTGAATTGGGATCATATTTGGAACTCTGCTGTTTATAACGATTCTACTAAATATATATGGGAAGCAGCCATCCCTTTTAAATCAATTCGTTATAAAAAAGGGATTCAAGAATGGGGCATCAACTTTAGCAGAAATGATCTTAAAACTACCGAAAAGTCGAGCTGGGCGCCTATTCCAAGACAATTCCCAACTGCTTCTTTGGCTTATACAGGTACCTTGGCATGGGATACTACTTTACCTGAACATCAAAATAATTTTTCACTAATTCCTTATATCAGAACCAGTGTATCAAAAGAGTATGCAGGAAATGATGGAATAAAATTAAATACAAAATCGGTGTATAATTCGGAGTATGGAATGGATGCTAAAATAAGTTTAAGTTCTTCCTTAAATTTAGACTTAACAGTAAATCCCGATTTTTCTCAAGTAGAAGTGGACCGTCAAGTGACCAACTTGAGTCGATTTGAATTATTCTTTCCTGAAAAAAGACAATTTTTTTTAGAGAACGCCGACCTTTTTTCCAATTTAGGATTTGATAATGTACGCCCCTTCTTTTCAAGAAGAATTGGACTCAATACGCATATTGATTTTGGAGCTAGAATGAGTGGCAGGATAGATAACAATTGGCGCATTGGGGTAATGGATATGAAAACAAGTATGGATGATGCCAGCCTTACTCCTGCTCAAAATTTTGCTGTCTTAGCACTACACAGAAAAATTTTAAAGAAATCTAGCATTGAGCTTTTCTATATTGATAAAACTGCAATCGCCAGTGCCACCAATGCCTACAATAGAAATTTCGGATTTGAATTTAATTTAGCCCCAAAAAATAATACTTGGTCGGGGAAAACTATTTTTATAAAATCATTTACCCCAAGTAAAACAGGAAGTGATTTTGTAAACGCTGCCAATTTGCAATACAGCAGTAGAAAAATTATTGTTTCATGGCAACATGAAATAGTAGGAAATAATTACAATGCAGAGGTAGGTTATGTGCCTAGAAATAATTACGTAAAGTTGGCACCAAGTATTACAAAATTATTTTTTCCAAAAGGAGGATCTATACTAAGTCATGGCCCACAATTAACAACTACTTTTTATTATAATACAAATTTAAATTTAACAGACAACACTAAATACTTAAACTATTTAATCACTTTTCGAAATAAAAGTACATTGGCTTCTGTTGTACAAAATGATTACGTAGAACTTCTTACGCCTTTTGATCCAACAAGAATAGGCAAAACTCCACTAGCTGCTCATACTAAACATCAATGGAGTACTACTGGGATTGACTTGGTTTCTGCACCCCAGCATAAGCTTACCTATACCTTTAGTTCAAGAGTAGGTGGTTATTATGCCAATGGTAATTTAATAAGTGTAACCGGTGATATTGGATATCGACTCCAACCCTTTGTCAATATTGATTTAGCAGCCACCTACAATCATATTGAGTTGCCCCAACCTTGGGGTAAAAATAATTTTTTATTGGTGGGTCCAAAAGTAGATGTTACGATGACCAATAAAATATTCTTCACCGCTTTCTATCAATACAATGAACAAACAAAAAATATAAATTTCAATACTAGGTTTCAATGGAGATACAAACCAGTTTCAGATTTATTTATTGTTTATACGGACAATTATTATATCGGCCCAGTTTTTGTTAAAAATAGAGCCGTTGTCCTAAAACTCACTTATTGGTTAAATTAATTTTATTAAAATCATCTATAAAAGTATATATAATCCTATAGCGGTTCGTTTTGCATTTAACAATACAGCAACCCCTCATTTATTTAATAAAGAAGGATTGCCTGTAAACTTATTTAGAACTGACGATTGGGAATTAGCTACCAGCGCTATTAAAAAATAGTACAAAACTAATTTGCCTTTGTACTATTTTTTAATTTTGCCTTTTGAACCATTATAGTTTTAATTTTAAATAGGAGGCTTCCAGTTTTTTTAATTGACTGTTCAAAGCCTCATATACTAATTTTTGTTGTGCAGTTGGTGCAAAATCAGCACCAAGGGTTTGGCTTTCGGTTGATAAAGCAAGCAATCGCTCTAAAATTTTAGCAGGATTTCTGAATACATCCATTCTTGCACCAGTTAAATGAATATCAAATAATTCCTTTTCGATATTGTATACTTCTTTTTCTTTTAAAGCACTTTCAGTGGTCTTTTGTTTTATGAAGTTCGCTCTATTCAATTCCATACGCTGAATTAAAGACAAACAAGTATTAATACTTGACAAAAGTTGTTTGCCTAATGTATATTGAGCTTGGATAGAAGCATTGTTTGAATTTAAATTTGGATCATTCAATACTTGTACCGTTTGTTTTTGTACAAAATCTCCCACTTTTAATACTACCGTGTAATTACCTGCTGGAACTTTAATTGGTTTTAATCCAGGACCAATGTCTAAATCATAAATATTTAAAGGTCTATTGCCTGCGGTGTCAAGTTTAAGATAATCTTTTTGATCAGGTATGGTTTTTAATGGAGGCAATAATATAGAGGTATGCGATAAATTCCACCATACTCTATTGAATCCTTTCTTTTTGCTACCCGCTATTTTATTAATGGTATCTCCTTGTTGATTCAAAATAATAATAGAAGGCTTGTCTTTTACTTCCTCTGCTAAATAATAATTGATACTTGCTCCAGCAGGAGGATTTTGACCTGTTACCATCGACGACTCGGCATGGATACCTGTCTTAAAATTAAAACGATACGCTTGCTTAGGTACAAACAATTCATTTTTATTTTTTTCTTGTTGTTTACTCCATTCTCTAATTGGTGTGATGTCATCTAATATATAAAAACCTCGACCATAAGTGGCAATCACTAAATCTCTAAAGTTTTTTTGAATAGCAATATAATAAATAGGTGATGGTGGTAAATTATTTCTTAATTGAACCCAATTAGCGCCATCATCAGGACTAATGTATAAGCCATTGTCTGTTCCTGCATACAATAATCCCTTTTGAGCTGGGTCTTCTTTGATGCTATGTACAAAAGAAGTATTACTTGCTGGAATACCTGCCCCTATTGCTTTCCAGGTTTTGCCATAATCAGTTGTTTTAAAAATATAGGGTTTAAAATCACCCAATTGTTGATAGCTGATACTAATATAAGCCGTGCCTGCATCAAAATTAGAAGGGTCTATACTACGAATGGTGCCCCATGGAGCAATCCCTTTTAAATTAGAAGTTACATTGGTCCAGGTTTTTCCTTCATTTAATGTTACTTGAATTTGACCATCATTACTTCCTGTCCACAATACACCTTGCTTCACTGGAGATTCTGCTATCACATATAAAGTACAACCATCAAAAGTCATTAGGTTGTCTGAGTTCATCCCTCCAGAATTTTGTTGATGAGTTTTATCATTGGTGGTTAAATCAGGACTAATGACTGTCCAAGACATTCCTTTATTATCAGTTTTATGTACATATTGACTTCCTACATAAACAACTCCTTTTTGGTGCTTTGATAAAGCCATTGGAAAATTCCAATGCCAACGATATTTCATATCTGCAGGGGCCCATCCAAAACCTGCTTCAGGCCATGGTCTTACATCATGAGAATAACCAGTTCTAACATCAGTGACATCTAAACCTCCATCATAACATCCAGACCAAATAATATTATTATCAAATGGATCAGGCTGTGCGAAACCACTTTCGCATCCACCCACTCCTTCCCATAAGCCCAATGGTATTGAACCTTGCATACTAATGGCTGCAGTACGATACGAGTATCCATCCTGTCTATTTCCCATCACATGATAAGGTATCATATTATCAACCGCTACATGGTACATTTGTGCAATTGGTAAATTAATATTGTTCCAAGATTTTCCTGCATTAAAACTCATATTCAAACAGCCATCATGTGCCACCATAATTCTTTTCGCATTTTTGGGATCAAACCAAATATCATGGTTGTCTCCACCGGGTGCATAAGTTCCTTCTCCATTAAAAGTGGTGCCACCATCTTTTGATTCCATGATGGTTACACAGATGGTATACAATTTATTTTCGTCTTCGGTAGATACACGCACTCTGGTATAATAAGGAGCGCGCTGTGCCATTGAATGTGCTTGATACATTAACTTCCAATGTTCTCCTCCATCTATTGATTTATACAATCCAGGTACTTTATCTTCTACCAATGCATATATAGTGGATGGATTACTTTGTGCAAAATCAATGGATGTTTTTCCCACTGGATGACTGGCTCCGCCAGGTAATCCATTTTGCATTTGCTTCCAAGTTTTACCACCATCTGTTGTTTTGTAAAATCCACTTCCTGGTCCGCCACTATTTAAATTCCAAGTTTTAACATCTACTTGCCACATGGCAGCTACTAAATTTTTTGTGTCTTTCCCATTTAAGGATAAATCAATACAACCAGTATTTTCATCTACAAACAAAATACGTTCCCATGTTTTACCACCATTAATCGTTTTATAGACTCCTTTTTCTTGTTGAGGACCATGCATATGGCCCATGGCAGCCACATAAACTATATTGGTATCAGTAGGATCTACAATCACTTTACTTATTAAAATGGTTTCTTTCAATCCTTTATTTTGCCATGTTTTACCACCGTCACTTGATTTATAAACACCATTTCCATTGGCATGTGCAGGTCTTATGACAAAAGTTTCGCCCGTACCAGCCCAAACTTGTTGAGGATTACTCTCGGAAATAGCCAAAGCACCAATGGTTGAATTATCCATTTGATCAAAAACAGGTAACCAATGCACCCCGGCATCGGTTGTTTTAAAAATACCGCCCGAGGCAGCGCCAACATATGATACCATTGGATTTCCAGGCTCTCCCACTACTGCAATAGCTCTGTTTCCGTCTGGTCCAATAAATCTAAAAGGGAGGGCAGAAAATAAATCAGTATTTTTTGTTTGCGCAAAAATTGCTACGCTAAAAAGAAGCCCTAAAAAAGCAAAAAAATGTTTTTTCATGTTACATGTTATTTTTCTAATGGTAAACCAATAGCTGAATTTAATAAAAATATTGCTACCCAAACACAATTAAAACAAAGAAATTTAATTTGTATATTTAATAGCTTAAAACATAAAATTATGAAACCTATCGTCGCTAATCATATGAAAATTATCATGGGAGGCATGCTTGTATTGGCAAGTTTTTTTACCATTCCTGGTGATGCTCAGGTAGATCCTTCTTTATTGGGTGGCTTAAAGTATAGAATGATAGGACCCCATAGAGGGGGCAGAACTGTTGGAATTAGTGGTGTGAACAATGAACCCAATGTATTTTACATGGGCGTCAACAATGGAGGCGTTTGGAAAACAAAGGATTATGGTCATACTTGGAAACCCATTTTTGATAGTCAGAATACTGGATCGGTAGGAGATATCGCAGTAGCTCCCTCTAATCCAAATATTATTTATGTTGGAAGTGGAGAAGGCATTCAACGTCCCGACTTATCTATAGGAAATGGTTTGTATAAATCAAGTGATGCTGGAAATACTTGGACCAATATTGGATTGCGTGATGCACAACAAATTGGTGGAATTAGTATAGATCCCACAAATGAAAACAGAATATTTGTTGCAGCTTTAGGACATCCTTACGGTCCGAATAAAGAACGTGGCGTGTATAGAAGTTTAGATGGAGGAAAAACTTTAGAACAGGTTTTATTTATTAATGAAAATACGGGAGCTGTTCAAGTAAGCATCGATCCCAATCATCCCAATATTGTTTTTGCAACCATTTGGGCGGCGCGTCAAGGTCCTTGGGAAAATGGTGCATGGGATGGTGTTGAAAGTGGATTGTATAAATCAATTGATGGCGGAACCAGCTGGAATAAAATTACAAAAGGATTGCCATCAACTACTCAAGATGGATTAGGCAGAATTGGTTTTACCATTGCCCCAAGTAATTCAAATAGAATGTATGCCACGGTGGATGCACAAAAAAAAGGTGGTGTGTATCGTAGTGATGATGCAGGAGAAAGCTGGTATTTATTAACAAGTGACAATAGATATTGGGGAAGAGGAAGTGATTTTGCAGAAGTAAAAACAGATCCCAAAAATGAAGAAATTGTTTATTCTGCAAACGTGGTAGTATGGAGATCAATAGATGGTGGAAAAAATTGGAAGGGTATTAAAGGGGCACCAGGTGGAGATGATTACCATCGCATCTGGATCAATCCAAATAATACAAATATCATGGCCATTGCATTAGACCAAGGTGCTACCATCACCGTAAATGGAGGAGAAACTTTTTCAAGTTGGTACAATCAAGCCACTGCTCAGTTTTATCATGTGAGTACTGATAATGCTTTCCCTTATAATGTATACGGAGGGCAACAAGAAAGTGGTTCCGTTGGTATCGCTTCCCGCTCCAATGATGGAAATATTAGTTTTAGAGAATGGCATCCAGTGGGTGTGGAAGAATATGGTTACATCGCTGCAGATCCGTTAGATCCTAATATTATTTATGGAGGTAAGCTTACAAAATATGATAAAAGAACAGGACAAATTCAAAACATAACTCCAGTTCCTGTAAGAGAAGGAAAAGTTAGATTTCTTAGAACAGCTCCTGTTTTATTTTCACCTGTAGATCCAAAAACTTTATTTTTTGCAGGTAACGTCATTTTTAAAACAATAAATGGTGGTAGTAGCTGGGAAACAATTAGTCCCGATTTAACCCGTGAAGCCTGGGATATTCCTAGTAGTGTTGGGGTATATACTTCTGAGAATTTAAAAAAGATGCCTCGTCGTGGAGTGGTGTATACATTAGCTCCTTCCTATCAAGATATTAATACATTGTGGGCAGGCACTGATGATGGATACATTCATATTACAAAAGATGGCGGTAAACATTGGAAAAATGTTACCCCGGCTGCCATTACTTCTTGGAGTAAAATTTCCATGATTGATGCAAGTAGATTTGATAACAATACTGCCTATGTTGCGGTGAATAGAATTCGTTGCGATGACATGACACCTCATATTTATAAAACCAATGACGGTGGTATTACTTGGAAAAAAATTATTTCGGGTTTACCCAACGAGCCAATCAATACCGTAAGAGAAGACGCTGTAAGAAAAGGTTTGTTGTTTGCTGGATCAGAAAATGCAGTTTACTTTTCATTGGATGCAGGCGAACATTGGCAATCACTAAGATTGAATATGCCAGCCACTTCAATTAGAGACTTAGTCATACACGAGGATGATTTAGTGTTGGGTACTCATGGTCGTAGTTTTTGGATCTTAGATAATATAAATCCATTAAGACAAATCAATGTCAATGCACAAAAAGAAACAGCATTATTAAAACCGCAAAAAGCCATTCGAGTAAGGTGGAACATGAATAATGATACCCCATTACCTCCAGAAGAACCCGCAGGAGAAAACCCTCCAGATGGTGCCATCATTGATTATTATTTAAGTAGTAATAGTAGTACCCCAATTAGTTTAGAAATTAGAAATGATAAAGGAGTTGTTGTACGAACCTATAGTAGTACAGATACTTTTTATAAAATACCTGCAGTAAACATTCCGCTCTATTGGATTAGACCGCAACAAATATTATCAACCGAGGCGGGAGCACATCGTTTTTTATGGGATTTAAAATACGCACCATTAAATGTTCCTGCTCAATATCCTATTGCAGCAGTAGCCAACAATACGGCACCAGAAAGTTCAGCCCCATGGGTATTGCCAGGCAACTATACCCTTCGGTTCAAGCTAGGTAGTAAAGTAGTAGAACAAGTGATAAATGTTGGAATGGACCCTAGAGTTAAAACTAGTTTGACCGATTTAAAACGTCAACATGATTTATCTATGATTTGTTATGAGGGAAGGAAAAAAACAATGGGAAAATATCCTACACTATACCAGCATTTTAGCGCATTATTTAATATATTAGACCATACAGAAATGGCACCAACCAAGTCAACTGAAAAAGCAGTAATGGAAACACAAGCTGCCTTATTAAAAGAATTAAACAAATGAGCATTAAATTAATAAATCATATACTTATTTATATAGTTGCAATTGGTTTTGCATCTTGTAAACCAAGTGCTTTATTAATTAAAGAAAGAAAAGTAGATGCCATTCTTGCAGCCTATAATTCAAACAATAATCCTGGCGCAAGTGTATTGGTGTATCAAAATGATAAAATACTTTTCCAAAAAGGATATGGGGTTCGATCTGCCGAAGGAAATGATAAAATAACGCCCACCACTAATTTTAGATTGGCTTCCTTAACCAAGCAGTTTACGGCCATGTCAATTTTATTGTTGGTTAAAAACAAGAAAATTTCTTTAGAAGATCCCTTGACTAAATATTTTTCAAGTTTTCCTACTTATGGAAAAAAAATAAAAATTAAACATTTACTTACCCATACATCTGGGTTAATAGATTACGAAGACCTCATGCCAGCTAATCAAGTAGTTCAGCTGCATGATACCAATTGCTTACAATTAATGTACTTGGCAGATTCGCTTTATTTTCCAGCAGGTACCAAATATAAGTACAGCAATACCGGCTATGCCATTTTATCGTTAATAGTTGAAAGAGTGAGCGGTCAAAGTTTTGCTAGTTTTTTAAATACAAATATTTTTAAGCCTTTGGATATGAAAAATACATTGGCTTATGAAGAAGGTAAATCAATAATTACCGATAGAGCATTTGGAAATTCATTTGAAAATAATACTTGGATACAAACCGATCAAAGCCTTACTAGTGCAGTATTAGGAGATGGTGGAATTTATACCAATACAGTTGACATGACCAAGTGGATTAAAGCCTTATGGGATTATAAATTATTACCGCCTGCCATGCAAAAAGAAGCATGGAGTAGGAAAAAAACTGAAAATGGAACTTTAATTGATTATGGATACGGATGGGAGATTGAAGAATACAATAACAAAACACATCCACATCATAATGGAAGTTCCATTGGATTTAGAAATCATATTTTATTGTTCCCTGAACAAAAATTGATGGTTATTTTATTAACTAATCGAAATGAGGGTACACCAATTCTTGAAGCAAAAAAAATAGCAGATTTATATTTAGAATACAATGAGCAACCCAACTAATTTTTTAAATTAATGATATGATTGCATTTACAAAGTCATTTAAGTACTTAACTCCTTTTATTTTATACGTATTAGCGCTTTTTGCATTTAATGGAACAGGCTTGGTTTGCTGGTATCCATTATTGTATACTTTTTTTATCATTCCATTTATTGAGCTTTTTGTTAAAGCCGACGCACGTAATCTAGATGAAGTAGAAGAAGCACTGGCTAAAAAAAATAAAGGATATGATCTAGTATTGTATGTAGCAGTTATTTTAAAATATTATTCTTTATGGATTTTTTTTCATGCTGTACAAGAAACTTCAATAAGTCATTGGGACTTAGCAGGAAGAATTATAGGCATGGGATTGCTATGTGGTGCTTTTGGAATTAATGTAGGACATGAGCTTGGACATCGTGTCAATAAATTTGAACAATTTTTAGCAAAAATGCTTTTGCTTTCAAGTATGTACATGCAC
>CAINFN010000204.1 GCA_903848125.1 uncultured Bacteroidota bacterium | reverse complement strand
ATGCACTTGCCTTACCACTTGCCATAAATGGAAACTTACCCACTTTCACTTCATAGCCTGCTTCTTTAGCTGCCTTTTCAGTGTAACCCACGCTCGCAATTTCTGGAATGCAATAAGTACAACCTGGAACATTGTTATAATCAATTCCTTCTGGTATATGATTGTATTTCTTTTCTTGATAAGCAATATGTTCAGCAGCATTGATCCCTTCTTTCGCTGCCACATGTGCTAAGGCCTGACCAGGAGAACAATCTCCAATGGCGTAAATACTGGCAATGCTTGTTTGTTGGTATTTATCTACAACAATACGTCCCTTGTCTATTTTAATTCCATTTTGTTCTAGCCCTAAGTTTTCTATGTTTGCTACTACCCCTACTGCGCTTAAAACAATCTCCGCTTCTAAGGTTACAAATGAGCCATCAAGTTGTTTTACTTTTGCTTTTACTAAAGCACCTGATGTATCCAAAGATTCAACTGAAGCATTCGTCATAATTTCTATGCCTTGCTTTCTGTATTGTTTTTCTAATTCTCTTGAAATGTCTTCATCTTCTACAGGAACTATTTTTGGTAAAAATTCTACAATGGTTACTTTAGTACCCATGCTATTGTATACATAAGCAAACTCAACACCTATGGCACCACTTCCTACAATTATCATACTCTTTGGTTGCGTAGGTAATACCATTGCTTCACGATATCCAATTACTTTTTTACCATCTTGTTTTAAGTTAGGTAATTCACGTGTGCGGCCACCTGTAGCAATAATAATATACTTGCCATCTACCACTTGTGTTTTTCCTTCAGCATCTTTCACTTCTACTTTTCCTCTTGACAATACTTTGCCATAACCCATGATTACTTCAATCTTATTTTTCTTCATTAAAAACTGAACGCCCTTGCTCATTTTATCGGCCACCCCACGGCTACGTTTAATGACTGCACCAAAATCGTGATTCACTCCAGTGGTAGTAATGCCATAGTTCGCACTATGTTTTACATATTCATACACTTGCGCACTTTTTATCAAAGCCTTCGTTGGAATACAGCCCCAGTTTAAACAAACACCACCTAGGCTTTCCTTTTCAATAATGGCTACCTTTAAGCCTAATTGAGAAGCACGAATTGCCGCAGGATAACCACCTGGACCACTACCAATAACGATTACGTCGTATGCCATTGTATAACTAATTTGAGTAATGAATGAGGGTGCAAAAATACCCCCAAAAAGGCAAAAGAAAAAACAAATAGGGAACTATTCAAAGAATACCCGAACCATCTGGAAAAACCACTTATTATCGTTGGGGCGCTGCTTATTCATTTGATTTTCATCAAACTTACTCAATCCAAACAGACCCGCCATATTGCCTCCTCTAACGGCTATCTCTAAATACCCTGCCGAATTAAACCAAGCCAACTTATCCGAGATAGGCACTTCTCCATAATGTTTGCTTAAATCGGTAATGGTTTCGTTGCGGGTAAAAACAATCTTAAAAGTTCTACCCTGAGCATGTAAATCAAATTCTTCTTTTCTAATATTCACCACCACGTTTTCGAACTGATCTATAAATAAAATTTGTCCCTCCATCCAATTCGGACCTAATGTTGGTTGCATTGGATAAATTTCTTCAATTTCTTGAAAAGCTTCACCAGCAGCAGCCATTGAATTTGATTTAACAAATGCGCCCACTGCTTTAAATATTTCTTGTGTAATTTCTAAAAAAGTATGCGCTTCTTTAAAATCTATTTTAATGATTTCTTTAGGCTTGCCTCCTAACATCATGGTTAAAAAACCATTGTCGGGTGTGATAAAATATTGATTATTATGCTTGGTTAAAAGTGCATGCCTTTTAGGGAATTGGAAAAAATTCACCATAATAAAATGTAGCGTACCTGCAGGATAATGCTTGGCTGCATTGTTAAAAATATAAGCGCCTTGTTGGTAGTTTTTGCTAGATAGATAATGCGTAATATCGGCAATACCCATGCCCGGAATGGTTGACAATATTTGCCCCTTAACAGCACCAATAATGAAATCCTCTTGGCCAATATCGGATGTTAAAGTAATGATAGGCATCTATTGATAACGAAAAATTGAATTTTATATTTTAGCAACCAAGGTATTTATTTCGTCCCCATCACTACTTCACCAACACCCCATCTTTAAAGAAAAAATGATGCACTAATTTGTCGGCCCAAGCAGGAAAATATTTATTCATAAACACGGTGCGCTTGCCTGTAAAAGTAAGCACCAAACTACGCTTCCTTTTGTCAATGGCATGAATAATATGCGCAGCACATACTTCCGAACTCATCATTGCCCCTTCATCCATGGGTGATTCACCATGAGCTTGCGCATTTTTATCTAAAGCAGCATTTCGTATATTAGAACTAGTAAATCCTGGGCAAACCCACATGACATGGGTGCCAGATCCGTACAATTCGGTTTTTAAGGCTTCCAACCAGCCATTTAAGGCAAATTTAGAGGCAGAATAGCCACTTCTTCCTGGTAAACCACGATACCCCGCAATAGAAGAAACACCCACAATGACCCCTTTATTTTTTTGGATAGTAGAAAGTGCCGTTTTGGTGCAATATACCGTTCCCCAAAAGTTAATATCCATCACCTGCTGCAAAGTAGCATAGGAAGTATCCTGCACCAATGCCCTCATAGAGATGCCTGCATTGTTGATCAATATGTCAATTCCTTTCCATTTGGCAATAATTGCATTGACAAACGCTTCCACTTCTAAAGAGTTACTCACATCTACTTGTGCTGTAAATAAATTTGAAGAAGGAAATTCATTTGCTAATAAAGAGAGTTTATTTTCATTTCTGCCACAAGTAGCCACTTTTGCACCCAATGCCAAAAACTGCGCCACCAAAGCTTTTCCGATGCCATCAGAACCACCAGTTATAACCACAATTTTGTCTGTGAAATTGGACATCTTTTAGAGTTTCTACAAATATAATTCTTATTTGAAGATGAACGACTTAGAAGGGTTTTGAGTGGGGAAAATAAATACCCCCTTTTATTTGGATAGTTTTCAT
>CAINFN010000203.1 GCA_903848125.1 uncultured Bacteroidota bacterium | reverse complement strand
TAAATACAATTTGATTTAAAACACTCGACTCTTTAGCAATTTCATCTCTTAAAAATTGCGCAAAACCTGCTAGCTTTTCTGCAGAGGTATTGACACTTAATTGTAAATCCATTTCAATTTTACGTTCGGTTCGCAAGCTTATATTGTCAACTATGGTATCCACCATTTGTTTATTGGGTACCGAAATATAGGTTTTATCTTGGGTGCGAATACGCGTACTTCTTAGTCCAATTTTTTCTATGCTGCCCGTAAAATTATTTACTTTAACTAAATCACCAACCGTAAAAGGCTTGTCAAAGAATATAATAAAAGAAGCGATAATATTTTCAAGGCTTTCCCTCATAGACAATGCCACAGCGGCTCCTACGATACTTAAGCTAGTAACTAAGTTGCCAATATTTTCATTAAAAACATAGTGTAGAATTAATAAAAATCCAATAATGTAAAGTATCACTTTAAAGAAATCTCTAAAAAATAAAATCAGTTGATCATCAGTTTGATCTTTAGTTAGTTTTGCTTTTTCTTCAAGCACTATAGAAATAAATTCAAGGGTGCGCAAGCAAACACGAATAAATAATAGGATCAGAAAAAACTTAACCCCTGATTCAACCACTTGTTGAAGCGTTAATTTAAATAAATGAATGTTCCAGCTTTCCGGGAAATGCAATTCATACAAAGCTACCACTGCCACTAAATAAATTAAAAATTGTTCAATGGGCACAACTAGCCTATGTACATGGGATTTTCTTAACTCAGAGTGATTTTTTTTATCAATCCAGGTATAAATAAGGCCTGCCAAAAAACGTGAAACAAACCTTTTTAAAATGAATGCAACTAAAATTATAGCTACAATAATAATATAGGTTTGAACTGAATTATTAAAAAATTGTTGCTCTAAATTCATGATAAATAATTTTAATTTACAAAATGGTCTACTCCTTCCATTCTAGCAATTGCATTGTTGACCCGTCAAATACACCGTAGGTATTTAATCTTAACCAATCTCCTAAATTAATATATCTAGTTGTATCATTGATGGGGAGATCAATAGCAAAATGTCGGTGACCAAAAATAAAATAATCCGCATTCACTTCCTTGGCTTTTTGTTTAGTATAAACAATTAACCACTCTTTGTCTTCTCCTAAAAATACTTCATCTGAACTGCCAGTTTTGGCTCTGCTTTTGCCACTAAAATAATTAGCTAGTTGAATCCCTGTATCTGGATGAAGCCATCTAAATAAAAATTGACAAATAGGATTGGTAAATATTTTTTTGATCAACTTATACCCCTTATCGCCCGGGCCTAATCCATCACCATGGCCAATAAAAAATTCCTTGGTACCTAATGTAAATAGTTTAGGTTCGAAATATACTTGTGCATTTAACTCTTTGCTTAAATAATCTTTCATCCATAAATCGTGGTTCCCAGTAAAAATGTGCAGTGTAATACCGGCATCTGAAATTTGTGCCAAGCAGCCCAATAATCGAACAAATCCTTTAGGGACCACTGTTTTGTATTCAAACCAAAAATCAAAAATATCACCCACAATAAAAATAGCCGCTGCATCTTGCTTAGCCGTATTCAAAAAACGAACCAGCCTTTCTTCTCTTTCACGACTAGCCACTTCGTTTGGCGCGCCTAAATGAAAGTCAGATAAAAAATATACTTTTTTCCCTGCCGCTAATTCCATGAAGCCAGTTGTTATAATAAATTAAATAATCTTCTAAATGTACTAATCTAAATGCTTTTCAACTAAAAAACAATACACTTCCTTTGGACCATGCACACCAACCACTAAGGTCTTCTCAATATCTGCAGTTCGGCTTGGGCCGGTTGCATAGCTAATCATGGATGGAAGTTGTGCTGACTCTTTTTTAAATTGTGCCAAACTATCAGCCACATCAAAAACCAATTGATGGGTATAAGCAATACAAATATGAATGGGTGCATAAACACTCGTAGTTCTTCCACTTAATTGTTGACTACTTAAAACAATCGTACCGGTACGTGCAATTAAATGTTCACATAAAGTAATGGAGGCATCACAGCCGGCCAAATCATCTGTAGTGACAGGATCAAAGCTAAATTCTTTCATGTCCTCTAACCAACCTGATTCAAGAGAATATATTTTCTTCCATTCTTGGGCATGAATCAGTTGAGCCAATTTATTCACTAGTTCAGCTTCATCAACACAATAAATAAATTTTCCTAATAGAGAGGTAAATTTTTCTGCAAAATCAATGGCCAATTCATTGGTCGTAGGTAAAAAAACAGGGCTATCTGAATTTTGATCAGGGAAAGGTATCGCAACAGGGCTCTTTAAAGCTGCTGTAATTTTATGTAGTATGTTCGCTCTTGCTAATTTAGATTCCATGTAAATAAATTCAATTCTTAAGCATTGGGTGCAGTTGGTATTGATTCCGAAACCTCTGGTGAAGCTGTAGTTGCTTCAGCAGGTGCAGCTGGTGTTTCTTCTACATCAAAAGTAACTACCTTCTCTTCTTCATAAGGTCTTCTTCCTATCAATAATTCAACATCACTTTTATGCAACACTTCTTTATCTAATAATTCTTTTGCTAATTTTTCTACTTCTGCTTTTCTCAAAGTTAATAAGTCAATGGTGCGGTGGTAAGCGGCGTCAATCATTTTACGCACTTCTTCATCAATAATTTTTCCAGTTTCTTCGCTAAAAGGTTTTTGGAAAGTATTTTCTTGAGAGGGGTCATAAAAACTTACGTTACCAATTTTATCATTCATTCCATAAGTAGTAACCATAGAATACGCCATCTTGGTAATTTGTTGTAAATCGTTAGAAGCACCTGTAGATATTTTTCCAAAGAAAATTTGTTCAGCAGCACGACCACCCAAGGTCATACACATTTGATCGGTTAATTGTTCAATAGTATATAAGTATTGCTCTTTAGGCGTATACTGTGCATAACCCAATGCAGCCGTACCTCTTGGTACAATGGTTACTTTTAATAATGGATACGCATGCTCTAAAAACCAACCACAAATAGCATGACCTGCTTCATGGTAAGCAATTACTTCTTTCTCTTCCTTAGAAATAATTTTATTTTTCTTTTCCAATC
>CAINFN010000202.1 GCA_903848125.1 uncultured Bacteroidota bacterium | reverse complement strand
TTTTTAATGCGATAGTAAACCCAAATAATGAGCAGAAAGATTAAAGCATTTAATTAATTGATTTTTTGTTTAAGTATTATACTATTTTCTAAGTAATATATTTAAACAAATGGGTTTCAAAAGGTTTAACTTTGTAAGACATAATTCTCCCCTTTTTTGCATGGAAAACAAAGCCCCTTTTAGTTCTAAGATTGACAATCGCTTTGAAGCATTATTCAACTCTGCCTCCATGGCCATTATAGTAGTAGATAGTAAGGGTGTCATAAATATGGCGAACCCATTTGCGAATACCTTATTTGCTTATACAGAAGAACCCATGGTGGGTCAAATGCTAGAACAACTTATTCCACAAAGACACCATGCTAAGCACGTAGGCCATAGAGATGGTTATATAGAAAAGCCTAATGCAAGGTCAATGGGTTTGGGCATGACCTTATCTGCGCTAAGAAAAGATGGCACCGAATTCCCCGTTGAAATTAGTCTTGGGCATTTTAAAACTGGAGATGAACAGTATGCCATTGCCTTTATTGCAGATATCACTAAGCGAAAAATAAATGAAGAAAAGATTATTGCACAGCAGCTAGAGATGGAAAAAGAAAAAGAGGTGAACGACTTAAAATCAAGATTCGTTTCCATGGCCTCTCATGAATTTAGAACTCCTTTAAGCACTGTATTATCCTCTGTATCCTTGCTTTCAAAGTACACTACAACTGAAGATCAATCAAAAAGAGATAAACATTTAGACCGTATTAAATCATCGGTTAAAACTTTAACCGACATCTTGAATGAATTTTTATCATTAGGCAGAATTGAAGAAGGCAAGGTAGAGATGAACCCTGAAGTTTTTGACATAGTTGAATTTATAAATGGTATGAATAACGAAATGTCTGTTTTATTAAAACCTGGACAAAATTTTATTTTTAACCATAAAGGAAATACAGAAAGCTATACAGATACAAATTTGCTTAAACATATCATGATTAACTTGATTTCTAATGCAATTAAGTTTTCACCTGAAAACGCAAGTATAATTATTGATGCAGAAGTTACGACTACCCATACTAAAATTAGCATTACCGATAAAGGCATAGGCATTCCTCTCAGCGATCAAGTACACTTATTTGAACGCTTCTTCAGGGCCACCAATGTCACCAATATACAAGGCACAGGCTTAGGCCTTCATATTGTAGGCAGGTATGTTGAATTATTAAATGGAACGATTCATTGCCATAGTGAATTTGAAAATGGTAGCAGCTTTATTATCAATTTACCCAGCTTCATAAAAAAAGACTTTGAATAAAACTACAGTTATGGAAAAAATACTACTTATTGAAGACAATGATGCATTAAGAGATAACACAGCTGAAATCTTAACATTAGCTGGCTACGAAGTCATCAGTGCAGAAAATGGTAAGATAGGTGTTGAAAAAGCCATGGCCAACCCTCCCGATTTAATTGTATGCGATATTATGATGCCCGTCTTAGATGGCTATGGCGTTTACCAAATTATAAGTAAAAATGAAGCCTTACAACATATCCCCTTTATTTTCTTAAGTGCTAAAAGCGAAAGAAATGATTTAAGAAAAGGCATGGAAATGGGCGCCGATGATTATATCACAAAGCCATTTTCCGACTCCGAATTAATTAATGCTATTAGAGCCAGGATTGAAAAAATAAAAATTCAACAAAATGTAGGGGGTAGAGGCATTGAAGCCTGGTATCAAATTATTTCTGAACTAGGCAATAAAGACGAGATGCATAAGGCACTTGAAAACCATGATGTAATTGACTATAAGAAAAAACAAGTTATCTATTCTGAGGGGCAACATCCCAATAAACTATATTATATAGAATCAGGCAAGGTTAAAGTATATAAAACTAGCGATGGTGGTAAAGAATTAATTATTGGTTTATTATCGGCTGGGGACTTCTTTGGCCATATCCCATTAATTGAGAATGTAGTGTACGATGAATTTGCAGAAACCCTAGAAGAGTCTTCTATTAGAGTCATTCCAAGAAAAGAATTTGAGCATTTACTAACTCATAACCAAGAAGTAGCGTTGAAAGTCATTAAACTACTTGCGAATAATATTTCTGAAAAAGAACAACAACTAGTAGCACTTGCTTATCATAGCTTGCGTAAAAGAGTAGCAGATGCTCTTTTAACTTTAAAAAAGAAATACTCAGCGCAAGGCGATAAGGGCAATTTTTCGATTTCTATTTCAAGAGAAGATTTAGCCAATATAGCAGGGACTGCTACTGAAAGTTTAATTAGAACCTTAAGCGACTTTAAAGCAGAAAAATTAATTGAAATTAAAGAAGGTAAGATTAGCATTTTAGAAGAAAAGAAACTAGCTAACCTTTTTAACTAACACTGGCTTCAAATTTTTCATTCACAATACTTTTCCAAGTAATAAACTCGTTTTCTAAATAAACTACTTGAAGTTTATACTTTTTATACTCTGTTACAAATTTGGGTTCAACCATATTATTGGACGATTTAGAAGCTTTCACTCCCTTCTTTAGTAATAAAATATCATTTTTCAAAAGTCTCAAAGCCGCTTCTCTATTTAAAATTTGAAGTTGCAAGTCTTCTGCCCAAATAATAAAATCATTCAATACCAGATTTTCTAATAATCCACTTAGCTTTCTTTTAATGAATGCTTGCTCCTCTTGGATAAAATCCAATGATCTAATTAAAGACTCCACTTCCTGTGTTATAAATTCTTTATTCATTACGCCTTAATTATGACATGGAACAACTGCTGTTCCAATGCCTATTTGTGGACTTAGATAAGGAATACCTAGATTCAAGCCCCTAAGTATTAATAAAATGCCCATACTAAAAATAAATACCGGCAGTAAGGATTGCAACTTAGTTCTTACTGTTCTACCCATATACTGCCCTCCTATGGCTACCATGATTAATGCAGGCATTGTGCCTATTCCAAAAAATGCCATGATCATACCCCCTTGTAGAACACTCTGTGCAGCAAGAGCAGAAGTCAATGCCAGATATACCATACCACAAGGAAGCAAACCATTTAAAAATCCTATCAAATAAAACGAACCCCTGTTTTTACTTTTAAACAAAGCCCCCATCTTTTTTACAATAAGGGTATATACGATATTGGATTGAAAAAAAGGCAATGACCATTTGGATTTTATCACAAACACATAGAGCACATAGATTAACATAATAGAACCCATTACAATGGACAAATTCTCTTGTACTCCGAATAAGGGTAATGAACTACCAAATAAGCCGAGCAAAATGCCCAATAACGTATAACTACTAATTTTTCCAAAATGATATAATAAAATAGATACCCATTTTTGAAAATTGGATTGACCAGAGATAGGGAGAGCCATGACCAAGGGCCCGCACATACCAATGCAATGGAGACTTCCAATAAGTCCCATCAAAAACCCAATCTCAAAAACATGATTCAACCACATAAGTCTCGTTTTAGTAATTACCCTGAAAACTTTATAACATCAACTTCTTTTCAAAATAATAGTTTACCCCATTATTGTCCACCGACAATTTCAAGGTATAATTCCCTTTCATGCTGCTCAATAATTCAATATCAAATACGCCCTTTTGAACTAATTTTTCTTTTTTCATATCCCCCTTCTCGTCTGCTATACAATACATTTCAATAGCCACTTTAGAAACATTCGTTTGCAAATTTTTAGGAAGCGTTATATGTAATAAAGAGCCCTTTGTCTCTACTTGCAATGCCTCTGTTAAATTGCTGGCTCTTTGAGTGGCGTCTATTACTTTTTGATATTTTAATTCGGCACCATAATAATCGCTTTGTACTAAATCAAATTTTTGCTGAGAAGAATTATAAGCAAGCAATAATATTCCTCCTACAAAAATGGCATACACTATAATGATACTATGTCCCCAATTGAGTTTCATATTTTTTATTTTAAATAGAAGAAATTTTATATTGAAGGCCCTAGAAAAACAGCTGTTAAGTCGTCCATTTTATGCCCGTTTTCATAAAGACCGATTTTTATTTTTGTTTTTCTTGATTTCAACTGTTCATTTTTCAAAGTGATAAAAAAGCTTGTTTGAAAATAAGACTCCTTGGGTACGTCTACTGGTCCTATTTGCTTAATCTCCCCTTCTATATTTTCTAATTTTAAATCTAGATGAATATTTTTTCTGGTTTTATTCACTAGTTTAATATTGTATAAATTACTAATCTTGTTGCCTGCTAGTAATTGATAGGTTTGACCAGGTGTTCTTAAAATTCTAGCCGCTATATCGGCCCTGGTAATTAATAAAATAGCTAAAAAACCAAGTAGCAAGCTTAATACTATGGTATACATTTTTAACCTCCAGGAATAAGTGGTTTTTTCTTTTAAAGCAATGCCATTCTCTGAAGCGTAGCGTATCAAACCTTTGGGCTTATTAATATGATCCATTATTTCATCACAAGCGTCAATACAGGCAGTACAATTCACACATTCTAACTGAGTACCATTACGAATATCTATTCCTGTTGGACAAACACGCACACAGGCATGGCAGTTCACGCAATCTCCTTTATCCGAATTCGTATCCGATAATTTTCCTCTAGGTTCTCCCCTTACATAATCATAGGCAACTAAAATGGAATTTCTATCTAATAACACACCTTGTAACCTTCCATAAGGACAAACTATAATACAGGC
>CAINFN010000201.1 GCA_903848125.1 uncultured Bacteroidota bacterium | reverse complement strand
CTAAACCTGACAATAAATCTAATTTGTATTCATCTTTTTTCTCTGTGAAATAAGCGGTCGCTTCGGCCTTAGACATTTCATTACGGATATACGCATTGGCCTGTTTTGCCAATTCATTCATCTTTTTTTCAAGTAATAAAACGTCTTCTTCCTTAATTGTTTTATCTCCTAAATCAATATCATAATAAAAGCCTTTTTCTAAAGCGGGTCCTACCCAAAATTTTGCTCCAGGAAATTGCATTTCCACGGCCTCTGCTAATAAATGCGCAGAAGAATGCCAGAAGGTATTTTTACCATCGGCATCGTCCCAGGTTAATAATTTTAAAGCTGCATCCTCATTAATAGCACGCGTGGCATCATATACTTCCCCGTTTACCGAAGCTGCCAATACTTTTTTTGCCAACCCTTCACTAATCGATTTAGCAATACCTAAAGCAGTAACCCCTTTTTCGTAGGAACGAACTGCACCATCTGGAAATTGAATTTGAACCATGTTTTTTATCTATAATATATGTTTGCAAAGGTAATAAAAGCGGTTCATATTTTATACATAGCTTTGCAATATGCGCCGCATTGTATTGCTCCTGCTCCCCTTTTGGTTACCCACTCTGCTTTTAGGTCAAGATCTAAGCGGAAAGTGGAAAGGTGTTTTTGCTCCTAACCAAGACCAAGACGGTAATGTTTATTCCTATGAATTAGAGATAAAAGAACTTCCTAATCATACTTTATCAGTGGTAACGTATACCAAGTTTTCAAATAATTTTTCAGCTAAAGCCATCGCAAGTGGTATGCATTCAGAAAACACCGAATTAGTAAGTGTGATTGAAACCAAATTTGAAAATCTAAAATTGCTGGGAAATTTTCAAGCTTGTTTAATGTCCAACTATTTAACATACAATACCATTAGAGGACGCGAAACACTGGAAGGCACTTATATCTCAAGCAATTCAAAAATGGGAAAAGACTGCGGAAGTGGAACAGTTTATTTAGAAAAAGAAGTACCTATTGTAAAATTGATTCCTAAAAAACTACCTGCGATTGAAAATAAAGTTCAAGTAAACAAACAGGTGATTGCTAAAAACAAATTTCCTATTACTACAAAAAATACAAACCCTATTGCAACAAGTAAGGCATCCGCTGCCAAACCTATAGCTGTAGCAGCAACAAAAGCAGCAACAGCAGCGTCAATAGCAACAACTCCATCAAGCTCTCCCAATATTAAATCCGAAATTGCACCTACTCAAACATTTGTTGAAATTGATAAAGATGCAAAATCAAATAATACAGCGAACAACATATCAAACAGTATAGCTTTAAAAGAAAAAAGCAATGACAAGCAAATCTTACCCTTTGTACTAATTGGAAGAGAAAATAAATTAGTCAAAAATATTACTGTAACTAGCCCCCACATTAGCTTTGACATGTATGACAATGGCACCATTGATAACGATACCATCTTAGTCTATGACAATAAAGTTCTACTATTAAATGACAAAGGCCTAAGTTACAAATCGGTTCACTTTGAATTAGATTTTAGCAAAGAAGTGCCCACACATGAAATAATTATTGTTGCAAAAAACCTAGGTACCGTTCCACCCAATACTGCTTTAATGATTTTAAAAGAAGGGAGTAATAGAAAAGAATATTATATAATGACCAACATGCAAACCAATGCCATGTTGATGATTAACTACAAAGCCCCTAATTAATTCTCTTGTAAAATTTGTTGCGCTACCACCACTTCTTTATTAGTAGGATGATACGGATCTCGAGCCATTTTTATAAAACCAAACCAGTTCAACCCATCTTCTTGTAAATCCGAAGGCGTTGTAAAAATATAGATGCTTTGCTTTTTATAACCAGCCTCCCCCAATAAATGAATCAATTGAATCGATATCATATTGGTTGATTTATAAATTTCTGGCCAACTATTTTCAAAAAGTAATCCTTGAACTTCTGCACTAATATTTACTAACCCTTGTTTTATATTGTTGTTTAAAACAGTATCAGTTGAATTATTCAAAATAGGAAATGAATCCGTTAACAATACTAAATTTTTAGCTGCCCCATATAAATAAGTAGTATCCCTTGCTTGAACGCCTTTCAATAAATCTTGATAACTAAATAGCAAAGGCTGGCAGGCATTATCAAATGAACCCTGGTTGTTTTTAGGACTAAACGCCCATAAAGAATTATTGGTGGAGGAGCTAGATGACCCCTGGCAGCTACCTATTGAAATAGCTATAAATGCAATGAATATCCTATTCATAAAATATTTTTACAAATTTATGCATAATTAGATACTCCAACTAGCTAACTTTGCGGTCTGAATTTAAAGAAATATGCTAATAGGTTTACAAAATTTGACATTCGAGTTTGGAGCTAGAGTGATTGTGAGTGATGCCAATTGGTCCATCCAACCAGGCGAACGCATTGGTTTAATTGGTTACAATGGAACAGGAAAATCTACTTTATTAAAAATATTAGTGGGGCAATTGACCCCTTCCAAAGGAACTGTTGAAAAAGGAAGAGATACAACAATTGGCTATTTGCACCAAGATTTATTAAGCTTTGATACCAATGAATCTATTACTGAAGTAGCCCTAGGCGCTTTTGAAAGAGTACGTGAACTAGAAAAAGAAATAGAGCAATTAGGCAAAGAATTGGAAGCCAATTCGGAAGAAAATGATTTATTAATTAAGTACACCGACGCTTTACATGAAATTGATTTATTAGACGGATACAACATCAATCACAAAGCAGAAGAAGTTTTACATGGTCTAGGATTTGCTATTAAAGATTTAGCTCGCCCCTACAAAGAATTTAGTGGAGGCTGGAGAATGAGGGTTTTATTAGCTAAAATGATTTTGCAACAACCCGATGTATTGTTATTAGATGAACCTACCAACCACTTAGACTTACCAAGTATTGAGTGGCTTGAGAAATATTTATTGCATTACAAAGGAAGTGTGGTGATTGTAAGTCACGATAAATATTTTTTAAATAAAATGGTCAATAAAATTGTTGAAGTATACCAACAACAATTACATTTTTATACTGGCGATTACGAGCATTACGAAATTGAAAAAGAACAGAGAGTAGAAATTCAACAACGTGCTTTTGAAAATCAACAGGACTATATCAAACAACAAGAAAAATTTATTGAAAGATTTAAAGCCAAAGCCTCTAAAGCAGCGCAAGCACAATCTATTCAAAAGCGATTAGATAAATTAGATGTGATTGAAGATGTAAAAATTGAAAGACCTAATATTAGAATCAACTTTGCAGTAGATAAAACGCCTGGTAAAGTTTTAGTAGACTTAAAAGGTATTGGCAAGGCTTTTCCGAATGTTCAAATATTAGACAATGCTTTTGCAGAAATTGAAAGAGGTGATAAAATTGCATTGATTGGTGCCAACGGAAAAGGAAAATCTACCTTATTAAGAATTGTGGCAGGCATGGAAAAGTTTGATGGAGAAAGAGTTTGGGGGCACAATGTAGAAGAGAGTTTTTATGCACAACACCAATTAGAATCTTTAAATTTAAACAATACCATATTAAAAGAAGTACAAGAATGTGGCACCAAAAATACTGAATTAGAACTCCGTGCCTTACTAGGTTGCTTCTTATTTGGAGGAGATGAAATTGATAAAAAAATTAAAGTATTAAGTGGAGGAGAAAAAGCTAGAGTAGCCTTAACTAAAACAATCATTAGCAAAGCCAACTTTTTAATGTTGGATGAACCTACTAACCACTTAGACATGGTTACGGTAGAATTGCTTGCGGAAGCCTTGACAAAATATGATGGCACCATTATATTAGTAAGTCACGACCGTTATTTTATTTCTAAAACAGCCAATAAAATTTGGGAAATTGAAGAGGAGAAAATTATTGAATTCAAAGGTGATTATAAAGAATGGTTAGAATGGAAAGAAAGAATGGCCAAACAAAAAGCGCAATTAGCAGAACCTGTTAAAAATGCAGCATCTAAGGATACGCGTAAGCAAGGCAAACAAGAAACAACTGCTCCCGTTGAAATAAAAGCAATGGCCATTGACAAGGATTTGCAGAAACAAATTCAAAAATTACAAAAAGTGATTGCCCAAATTGAACATAATATAGAAACCTTACAGACCGAAAAAATAGCCATTGAGGCACAAATGGCAGACCCAACCATCTATTCAGACGCTGCTAAATTTCATGCTGTAGAAAAAAGCTACCAGGACAAGAATGCGTTGATAAGATCTATGAACAAAGAGTATGAAATTGCATTTAACGATTTGGTAATTTTAGAAAGTAAATAAAGCCACTTTATTTTTTACTTGCGTTAGCCTAATCAACTGATTAAATAACAGTTAATTAGAAAAAAAATTAATGCGCTGCATCCTCTTTGTTTACCCCCCCTGTTTGATAACATTCGTTAGTATTTTAAAACTGTTTATAATTTCAATGGGGCATTTGAGCTCAATTGATTAAATTTGTAGCTCGCTTAATTTTATAACCCCTTGATTTGTTCTTGTAAATCAATAGATTAATGCAAAATTAGATTAAATTATGTCTACTAAAAAAGTAAATAAAATTGCTGTTTTAACATCTGGTGGCGATGCCCCAGGTATGAATGCAGCCATTAGAGCAGTAGTAAGAACGAGTGTTCACTATGGAATTGAAGTATTTGGCGTAGCAAGAGGATACAATGGAATGATTGAGGATGATATCT
>CAINFN010000200.1 GCA_903848125.1 uncultured Bacteroidota bacterium | reverse complement strand
CGGTAAAGTCTGCAGAAGACATTATATTTGTAAAATCATTACAAGTGGATGGTATAATTTCTGATTTCCCTGATAGAATATGAATTCAAAATACGATATTATAATTGTTGGTGGGGGTGCTGCAGGTTTTTTTACTGCAATTACTATCGTTGAAAAAAATCCGAAACTTAAAGTGGCTATCTTAGAACGTGGACAAGAAGTATTGTCTAAAGTTCGTGTTTCAGGTGGAGGACGATGCAATGTGACTCATGCGTGTTTTGTTCCCAATGATTTAGTGAAGTTTTATCCCCGTGGTGAGAAAGAACTTCGTGGTCCTTTCCATCAGTTTTGCTCGGGAGACACCGTTGAATGGTTCGAAAAACATGGCGTTGAACTCAAAATTGAAGACGATGGCAGAATGTTTCCGGTTTCTAATTCCTCGCAAACTATTATCGATTGTTTTCTATCGGCAACGAAAAAACTAGGCATTGATACCTTAACAGGACAAAGCGTGCAATCTATTTTTAAAGCGGAAACGTATTGGAAAGTGGAAACCAATCACGACACTTATTCGTGCCAAAAACTAATCATGACCACAGGCAGTAATCCTAAAATATGGGAATTGCTTAATGAAATTGGTCATACTATTGTTCCTCCTGTTCCTTCCTTATTTACATTTAATATCAAAGACAAACGCATCAAAGATTTGATGGGGGTTTCAGCTTTGGCATCTGTAAAAGTACTAGACTCTAAACTTTCGGCTTCAGGACCTTTATTAATTACCCATTGGGGAATGAGTGGTCCAGGAATATTACGCCTTTCTGCTTGGGGTGCAAGAGAATTAGCCGATAAAAAGTATCAATTTGCCATTCAAGTCAATTGGTTGAATGATTTAACGTTGGAAGAAACCGAAGAAAAACTAAAAGAACTCAAACTAGAACATTCTAAAAAAGCAATATCAAAGAAATCTCCGTTCGATTTTCCTAATAGACTTTGGGAAAGTTTAGTTCTTGCGTCTGAAATATTGGAAGAAACCAAATGGGCAGACTTGTCTAAAAAACAACTTCAAAATTTAGCAAAACAATTAACTCAAGGGGTATTTCAAGTAAACGGTAAAAGCACTTTCAAAGAAGAATTTGTAACGGCTGGCGGTATTGACTTAAAAGAAATTAACTTTAAAACTATGGAGAGCAAACTGCATCAAAACTTATACTTTGCAGGGGAAATTCTAAATATTGACGCTATAACGGGTGGATTCAATTTTCAAAATGCTTGGACGGGTGGGTTTATTATTGCGGAAGGGATTTAATAGATAATTTGATTATCTTTGGATTATCTAAATTCATTTTTTATGAAAAAAACTATACTTCCGTTATTATTTCTATTTATTTCTATTTCTAGTTTCTCACAACTACAAGTAAACAATACTTCCTTCACTCCTACTGAATTGGTGCAAAACATATTTCAAGGAAGTAATGTTTACATATCCAATGTAAAGTTTAATGGCACAACTGCCAATGCAACTATGTTTAACGATCAAGTTGGGTTGTTTTCAAATGGGGCAACGACTAATATTGGATTAAATTCAGGAGTTCTAATCACAACTGGAAATGCACAAGTTGCTATTGGTCCTAATAATAGTGGTGGTGCTAGTCAACTTCCTGCAAATCCATCAATAGGTGATGCCGATTTAGCTAATTTAGCAGGATTTAATTCTAGTTCTATAAAAGACAAAGCTTCACTTGAATTTGATTTTATTGCTCAAGGTGATAATATAAATTTTAATTTTGTTTTTGCTTCCGAAGAATATCTAGAATGGGTTAATACAGGATTTAATGATACTTTTGGTTTTTTCATTAGTGGACCAGGAATTATTGGACCATATTCTGAAGGTGCCGCTAATATTGCGGTAATTCCTAATACAACTATACCAATTTCAATTGATACTGTTAATAGTACTACTAATAATGCTTACTTTGTTGATAATGGTGATGGTTCTACTCCATTGGTAAACACCACTATTCAATATGATGGTTTTACAACTGTTCTTCCTGCAGCAGCAGCAATACAATGTGGAGAAACTTATCAT
>CAINFN010000199.1 GCA_903848125.1 uncultured Bacteroidota bacterium | reverse complement strand
ACCAGCACCAAGAGGCGTTCCTCAAATTGAAGTTACTTTTGATATTGATGCCAATGGTATCTTAAATGTAAGTGCAAAAGACAAAGGCACTGGAAAAGAACAAAAAATTAGAATTGAATCGGGTAGTGGTTTGACTAAGGAAGAAATTGAAAAATTGAAAGCCGAATCAAAAGCGAACGAAGCAAGCGATAAAATAGAAAAAGAAAGAGTTGAGAAATTAAACCAAGCGGATAGTTTGATTTTCCAAACAGAAAAACAATTGAAAGAATTTGGTGATAAAATTTCTGCTGATAAAAAAGCGCCAATTGAAACGGCTTTAGCCAATTTAAAAGAAGCGCATCAATCTCAAGATGTAGCTAAAGTAGAAACTGCTTTAGAAGCTATGAATACTGCTTGGACTGCTGCAAGTGAAGAAATTTACAAAGCACAGGCTGCTGGCGCTGCTGGCCCAGAAGGTCAAGGTGGTGAACAAGCTGATGGACAAGCAAATGGCGGTGCAAGCAACGATACAGTTGAAGATGCACAGTTTGAAGAAGTTAAATAACCTTGATTGCCTTTATAGGTACAAAGTATTTTCATAATGTTAAGCCCTTTCAGTTTATACTGAAGGGGCTTCTTTATTTAAATTAGTTTGATGTACCTTCGCGCATCATAATTAAGATATGAAGCGAATTGACAGACATAGGGCTATTTTAGGAGTGGATGATAAAGCCACTCTAAATGACTTGAAAAAGGTTTATCGAAAGATCATGATGGAATGGCATCCTGATAAATTTCAGGACAATGAAGAAGAGAAAAAAGTAGCCGAAGAAAAATCTGCAAAATTAATTGCTTCCTACCATTTTTTAGTGAGTGTACATGTTGAAACACATGAAGCCACCAAGGAGGCTTATATTACAACTACTTCTGAAGCGAGTATTGATGACTTTGAATTTAAATCTGAAATATTAAGAGTGGTTTTCTCTGATGGCAATGAATACGAATACTATGGTGTGCCTAAAGCCATTTATGTCAAATTAGTCAATGCCGATACCCCCGATCGTTTTGCTAGACGACATATTTACGAAAATTACTTATACAGAAGTACCAGCAAAATTGTTGGAGGAAATGAGTAATTGTGCATAATTAACTCAAACAAGCGTAAAATATTTTCATTTTTTTGTAAGTAATAAATGGGTAATTGTACTAATTTTAGTGCTCAATATTATTATAAATTAAGATCATGGAAAATAAAGACAATACAGGCGCTAAATGCCCTTTTACAGGTGCTTCTACTGCATCAAAAATAACCAGTGCTGGAACCAGAAATACAGATTGGTGGCCAAATCAATTAAGATTAAACATACTTCGTCAACATTCTGCCTTATCCAATCCAATGGATGCGGCTTTTAATTATACAGAAGCATTCAAATCCCTGGATTTAAAAGCTGTTAAAAAAGACATTGTTGATTTAATGACCACCTCACAAGATTGGTGGCCTGCCGATTATGGTCATTACGGACCCTTCTTTATTCGTATGGCTTGGCATAGTGCCGGAACCTACCGTACAACCGATGGTCGTGGTGGAGGAGGAGCAGGTATGCAAAGATTTGCACCTTTAAATAGCTGGCCAGACAATACCAATTTAGATAAAGCCCGTTTATTATTATGGCCTATCAAAAAGAAATATGGTCAAAAGTTATCTTGGGCCGATTTAATGATATTAGCAGGTAACTGTGCTTTAGAATCAATGGGCTTTAAAACCTTTGGTTTTGCAGGTGGTCGTGCAGATGTTTGGGAACCACAAGAAGATGTGTATTGGGGTGCTGAGCGTGAGTGGTTAGGAGATAAAAGATATAGCGGAGACCGTGATTTAGAAAATCCATTGGCAGCAGTTCAAATGGGATTAATTTATGTCAACCCAGAAGGGCCTAATGGCAATCCTGATCCAATAGCTTCAGCTAGAGACATTCGTGAAACATTTGCGCGTATGGCCATGAACGATGAAGAAACTGTGGCGCTTATTGCTGGTGGGCATACATTTGGTAAAACACATGGGGCGGCTGATCCAGGAAAATATGTTGGAAAAGAGCCTGCTGGAGCAAGTATTGAAGAGCAAGGTTTAGGTTGGAAGAATACTTTGAATTCAGGCAACGGAGTGAATACCATTACTTCAGGTTTAGAGGGGGCTTGGACAACCACCCCAACAAAATGGAGTAATAACTATTTTGAAAACTTATTAGGCTTTGAATGGGAATTAACCAAGAGTCCAGCGGGAGCACATCAGTGGAAACCAAAGGCTGGAGCAGGTGCAGGCACAGTGCCAGATGCACATGATCCTTCTTTGAAACATGCACCTACGATGTTAACCACTGATATTGCTTTAAGAGTGGATCCTGCTTACGGACCTATTTCAAAAAGATTTTATGAAAACCCAGATCAATTTGCAGACGCCTTTGCAAGAGCTTGGTTTAAATTAACGCATCGTGATATGGGGCCTCGTTCTCGTTATGTAGGATCAGAAGTACCTGCAGAAGTTTTAATTTGGCAAGATCCTATACCTGCAGTTAATTATAAATTAATTGATGCATCTGACATTACTGCATTAAAAACAAAAATTTTAGCTACTGGTGTTTCAGTGTCAGCATTAGTTGCTGCAGCTTGGGCATCTGCCTCAACTTTCCGTGGATCAGATAAAAGAGGTGGCGCCAATGGAGCACGTATTCGTTTAGCTCCACAAAAATTTTGGGCTGCCAACAATCCAGCACAATTAGCTAAAGTAGTAGATGCATTAGAAGCAATTCAAAAAGAATTTAATACTGCCAATAAAGAGAAACAAGTTTCATTAGCTGATCTAATTGTTTTAGGCGGTGCAGCAGCGATAGAAAAAGCAGCGAAAGATGGAGGACATGATGTGAAAGTTCCATTTACAGCAGGCCGTGCGGATGCTTCGCAAGAAGAAACTGACGTGGCCTCTTTTGCTGTATTAGAACCTATTGCTGACGGATTCCGCAATTACATTAAGCCACGCACTTTGATTTCTCCCGAAGATATGATCATAGATAAAGCACAATTGCTAACCCTTACAGCACCAGAAATGACTGTATTGGTTGGAGGTTTGCGTGTATTGGATACCAACTTTGATGGTTCTAAACATGGTGTTTTCACTGATAAACCTGGTGTATTAACCAATGACTTCTTTGTTAATTTAATTGATTTTTCTACCACATGGAAGGCGGCTGATGCACATCAGTATACATTTGAAGGTAGTGATCGTGCTACTGGAAAAGTGAAGTGGACTGGCACCAGAGTTGATTTGATTTTTGGATCTAATTCTGAGTTACGCGCACTTGCCGAAGTATATGCTTGTGAAGATGTGAAAAGCAAATTTGTACATGATTTTGTCGCAGCATGGGCAAAAGTCATGAATTTAGATCGATTTGATTTAGCATAAAAATTTTATAAATAGCTTAAAGCCTTCCTAAAATATAGGAAGGCTTTTTAAATTGTAATCATTATGAAAAAAGGAATCTGCATTTTATTTATTTGTTTATTTGGAGGAATTTTAACTCATGCACAGAGCCAACAAGATGTAATTAAAAAAGCTGTGAATGAACAACAATGGAATTTGATAGATGATTTTAAAACTTTTTTAGCCTTACCCAATGTAGCAGCTAATCCACAAGGAATACAGGACAATGCACAATGGCTAATGTCTTACATGCAATCAAAAGGAATTGAAGAAGTTAGTTTATTAACCCTTCCCAATAAAGGGGTTCCTCCAGTTGTTTTTGGCGAAGTAAAAGTGCCAGGTGCTACCGAAACGATTGTATTTTATGCGCACTATGATGGCCAGCCTGTTGATTCAACTAAATGGTATCAAGGATTACATCCATTTAAGCCAACGCTCTATAGCGGTATGTATGAAAAGGGAGCGGTGGTTTCACCTTGGTTAAGTAAAGGAAATAATTATGATTTAAATGCTAGAATGTATGCAAGAGGTGCTTCTGATGATAAGGCAGGTGTGATGGCTATCATCAATGCTTATGCGCAATTGAAAGCATTAAATTTAAAACCTACTGTTAATATCAAATTTTTCTTTGAAGGAGAAGAAGAAGCGGGGTCGCCTAATTTGGAAAAGATATTGGAATTGTACAAAAATAAATTAACGGCTAACATGTGGGTGATTTGTGATGGCCCGGTTCATCAATCAAGTAAAAAACAATTGGTAATGGGAGTGAGGGGTGATACGCATCTTGAGTTAACAGTTTTCGGACCTAAGCGACCTTTGCATTCTGGTCATTATGGTAATTGGGTGTTGAATCCAGCCATGGAGTTAGCAAGATTGTTGGCAAGTATGAAAAATGAAAAAGGGGAGGTGACCATCAAAGGTTTTTATGATGATGTGGTGCCTTTAAGTTCTTTAGAAAAAGAAGCCCTAGCCAAAGTACCAAGTGTCGAAGCGCAACTTAAAAATGAACTAGGCATTAATGCAACGGAAAGATCAGGCGCATTAAATGATGCTTTACAGCTGCCATCTTTAAATATCAATGGCTTACAAAGTGCAGGGGTTGGAAAATTTTCTGCCAATGTCATTCCTACTAAAGCCATTGCTTCAGTGGATATGCGTTTGGTGAAAGGGAATGATTGGTTGAAGCAACAACAAAAAGTGATCAATCACATTAAAGCACAAGGATTTTATGTTACAGATAAAGAACCAACCGATGAGGAAAGAAAACTAAATGCTAAAATTTGTATGGTGATTGCTGATAAGAATAGTTACAATGCACAAAAAACATCTTTAGGGAATCCATATGTAAAACGGATTGCTAAAGCAATGGAGTCTTGTAGTAATGAGTCCCCAGTAATTTTACCAACCTTGGGAGGTAGTTTACCTTTATTTGTATTTGAAAAAGTGTTGAATACTTCGCCCATTACTGTGCCCATTGCCAATCATGATAACAATCAACATGCAGAGAATGAAAATATTAAGTTGAAAAACTTTTTTGAAGGCATTCAGATTTTTGCATCCATCATGATGTTAGGGAAATAAAGCAATAGCCGTCTTATCCAAACCCTTTCAGGACTACCTTCGTCCTTCGGACTCGGTGTTCCTTGAATAGCGGGCTTACCCAAACCCTTTCAACAAATCACTTCGTGCTTTGTTGGGTTTTTTAATCTGCGTCTGCTTTTGTGAGCGAGCTCACATCGCATCCACAAATTAAAAAACCCTGTCCCGAAAATCGTGACAGGGTTTGTGCCCAGAACAGGAATCGAACCTGCACATCCTTGCGAACGCTAGATTTTGAGTCTAGTGCGTCTACCAATTCCGCCATCTGGGCAGGGGTGCAATATTACGTTATTAACGAAAATCTGCCAAAATACGATCCAGGTATTTTTTCTTGTAGTAATACTCCTTTATTTGCAACATTCCTTCTTTGGAAATAGTATCGATTGAAGGTGCTTCCAAAAGCGCTTTAATAGGGCTAAAAATTTCATTTTGTATATTTTGTACTTGTATTTTCACCTTAGTTTTCTCGGTCTCGTTATCTGCCTCCATCCATGCTTCATTTAGTTCCATCATTTCCATTAAAAAGTCGGGTTGTAAAGCATATTTTTCTTCAGCTTCTAAATAGCCAGTTACTTCTAAAACATAGGGTAAAATCTTATCCGTATTATTTAGTAAGGTAAATGCTTTATTTGCTATAGCTGATTTCTCTAAGGCCTCATTTTGCGCTTCTTCATTGGCTTGTGTAAATTTATCAGGATGGGAAGCTTTTTGAATTTCCATATATGCACTACGTAGCTTTGTTGTATCTACTTGAAAACCAATAGGCAAATCGAATAATTCAAAATAGTTCATTTTAATCCTTTATATAATTGGTAAAATTAACAAAATGTCGGCTTCTGGACTTATTAATGTAGGAAAAGTTCCAATCATTACAAATACAAATAATAGGCAGCAAGCAAATTAGTAAATGCAGATGAATAGTTGTTCTCTCCCTCTTTGATCACTATTTTATTACGAACTACATTTTCCTTGGTTTTTTTAAACTGCAACATGGCTCTAAATGGCAAATGTTTAGCATCATTGTAAACCAACACCTCTTCTGCCAAATACATTTGATTGGATTCGGCTAATTTTTGCATGGTATAGGCACGAAGGGTAGGTACCAAAACAAAAAATGACCCAGTGTCGGATAATAAATTAGAAACATTTTCAATTAAAACTGACCAGGGCAATTCTGTACTATGGGCCGCTTTATTTTTATTGATGTCTGGTGATTTTAAATCACCTTCAAAAAAAGGCGGATTCGTAATAATCAGATCAAATGTTTTATCAACTTGTTCATTTGAAGTAATTATGCCTTTGGTAAAATTTTGAATGGAATCATTAAATACACGTATTCGATCCTTCCATGGACTTAAATTAAAATTAGAGCTGGCTTCGGAGGCTGCATGTTGTTCAATTTCTACTACACTTATTTTTGCTTTTGATTGCTCCGTTACTTGAGCTAACATTAAACTTAATAAGCCAGTGCCTGTGCCAATATCTAAAATAGTTGTTGATTTTGAGGTGAGTTCTTTCTGTGCTACCCAGGCCCCAAACAAACATGCATCAGTACATACTTTCATTGAAGTATGTTGCTGATGCACGATAAATTTCTTAAACTGAAAAAAGGGGTTGGCCACTATTCTGCACTTAAACTAGCTCCTAAGTATTCACTATTTAATCTAGCAATGTTGGCAATAGAAATTTCTTTAGGACAAGTGGCTTCGCAAGCACCTGTATTGGTACATGAACCAAATCCTTCTTTATCCATTTGCGCCACCATATTTAATACACGCGATTTTCTTTCAGGAGCACCTTGAGGAAGTAAGGCTAAGTGTGAAACTTTAGCACTCAAGAATAACATGGCTGAACTGTTCTTACAAGCAGCTACACAAGCACCACATCCAATACACATGGCTGCTGCGAAGGCGTCATCTGCTTTATGTTTTTCAATAGGAAGACTATTGCCATCTACTGCATTACCTGTATTCACACTAATGTATCCACCTGCTTGAATGATTCTATCAAAAGCAGAACGGTCTACGGTTAAATCTTTTACAATCGGGAAAGAGTTGGCTCTCCATGGTTCAATGATAATAGTTTCGCCATCTTTAAAAGCACGCATATGCAATTGACAGGTAGTATTCGCCTGCCAAGGACCATGTGGTTT
>CAINFN010000198.1 GCA_903848125.1 uncultured Bacteroidota bacterium | reverse complement strand
CCCCAAATTCACCCTCAGTTTCGGACGTTAAGGTTTATTTAAGAGAGTTTTTAATGGATGAAAAAGTAATAGATATTCCATTTATTGCAAGAACATTGCTTGTTAAAGGTATTATTGTTCCTTTTAGATCTCCCAAATCGGCTCATGCTTATCAATCTATTTGGACAAAAAAAGGTTCGCCATTATTGGTGAATACTTATAAATTGCAAAAATCATTACAGCAGGTTGTACCAGAGGTAGTGGAAGTATGCATGAGGTATGGGGCACCCCATCCTGCAAAAGCATTTGAAATTTTGCAAATGAAAGTACCTGATTTGGAAGAAGTGATTCTATTTCCATTATATCCCCATTATGCCATGAGTAGTTACGAAACCGCAGTAGAATATGCGCAAAAAATACATGCCGAAAATAAATACCCATTTAAATTAACAATAGTCCCTCCTTATTTTGAGAATAAAATTTATGTAGATGCATTAGCAAGTTCAATTCAGCCCTATTTGCAACAAGATTTTGATAAATTAATATTTAGTTATCATGGTATTCCTGAAAGGCACATTAAAAAAGGCGACATAACCTGCGAACATTGTTTAAAAGTAAAGGATTGTTGTAATGTTGCTTCTAGTGCACATGAATTTTGTTATAGGCACCAAACTTTTGAAACAACAAAACTGGTTGCCTTGCAATTAGGTTTACAGCATAATAAATTTGAACAAACTTTCCAATCTCGTTTAGGACAAGAAAAGTGGTTGACACCTTATACTGCTGCTAGATTAAAAGAATTGCCAAAAGAGGGGATAAAAAAATTATTGGTAGCCTGTCCAGCATTCGTTTCTGATTGCTTAGAAACATTAGAGGAAATAGCGGTGGAGGGTAAAGAAATATTTTTAGAGGCGGGTGGCGAAAGCTTTGCAATGATTCCTTGTTTGAATGCGCAGTCAAATTGGATTAAAGCTGTGGATGAGTTAATTCAACCTTTTCGTTAAACAAATAAAAATAAACCAATGTATCCTTATTTAAAAGCGCTGCACATAGTTTTTGTAGTTACTTGGTTTGCGGGCTTGTTTTACATGCCAAGATTGGTTATCTATATTATTGAAGCAAATGAAAAGGGAGCATCTGAAAAAAAGATTTTGCAAGATCAATTAAAAATAATGCTCAAGCGACTTTGGTTAGGCATTACTTGGCCATCAGCCATTATTACTTTACTGTTTGGCATCTTAGTTACCATTTATGGAGGATGGCATAAGATTATATTTGAAAAAGAAGGTTTATGGTTTTTACTTAAACTAATTTTAGTGGTATTGTTGTATGGGTATCAATTTTCATTACAGTACTTATACAAAAAATCAATGCATGATGAATACCCATATACAGCTCAACAAGTAAGGTATTGGAATGAAGTACCTACAGTATTACTGATTGCAATTGTACTTTTAGTGGTTGTAAAACAATTGATAAGTTTCTTTTGGGCCTTGATTGGTATTTTTACTCTCCTATTTGTCTTATTTGCGGCTATCAAGTTGTATAAAAAATATCGTGCTAATTCAGTTGATTAGATTTTAAATTTTGCAGTTTTTTCTTCTCCAGTCATATCGCCGTTAGCTCTTATTTGGATT
This sequence comes from uncultured Bacteroidota bacterium, assembly GCA_903848125.1. Lineage (GTDB taxonomy): Bacteria > Bacteroidota > Bacteroidia > Chitinophagales > Chitinophagaceae > Sediminibacterium. Next base: position 365 of record CAINFN010000198.1, on the reverse strand, counting down.
TGTAAATTACATATCCATTCATCACATTTCTTTGCATAAAGATGTTCATTCACATCATTGAATAGCTTTATAACCTGCTCGTAGGTGCCTTCTAATTCAGTTGAAAAAGGCCTAACTTCATATTTTAAGTTGGAGGACTGTATCACAGTAATAGCATCATCTACCCAGTCATAAGGATGCTTGTCTTGGGCTAATGGTAGAATTTGAATAGTCGCATTTACAAGATAGGTATGCATAATGTGTAATTAATAGGCTGAAGATAGTTTTTTGTGTCATGACCCCCCCCTTTTTCTAAATACTAAGTTTAAGTGCACCATTTAATCTTTGAGCAACATTATCCCAGTTGATGATATTAAAAATTGCAT
>CAINFN010000197.1 GCA_903848125.1 uncultured Bacteroidota bacterium | reverse complement strand
ATTGGAGTTGAATTTCCCTACTATAATGAAAATTACCACCAATCTGGTGGAAAATTTCCCCGTTTTTTTAGTAAATCTGATCCAATAGATTCATAATCAATTTGTTATAAGCTTAGGTTGGATACAGGTCGGGCAACCAAAGAAAAAAGAAGCCGTTCCGATAATTCGGGACGGTTTTTTTATGCCCGAAGAGTAGCGAGTGAAACGAGCTCAATGTATCGACAAGGCAAAAACAAGCTAGCTTGATTTTTGTATTGGAGATGCATTGATAAAATTGCGCAGCAATTTGCGATGAGGGCATAAAAAAACCAAGGCAGTTCAGAGAACTGCCTTGGTAGCTTCATTATTTCATGCTGGGATTTTCCCATTGAAAGGATGACCGAACAAAGTGAGGTCAATCCTGAGCTGGGATTTTCCCTAAATAACCTTCTATGTTGACAATGGTGGACCTTGTGGTACAAATACCTTTTGGTGCGGTTTTTTACTATCTAATTTAGTGGCCGTAAAAGTAGCTGTACGATATTCACCCATATGAATATTACCAGACATCGTATTTCCTTCTACCGTTCCGGAAAAAATAAAAGTAATGCGATCAGCAACTTGAACCTCTTGGCTTCTTAACTTAATTTGGTTGCCATCAATTGTACCTGCACAATCACGCGTCGAGAACTCTCCTTTATGACTTCCTTGCAACCAATTGCCCTCTTGACTTAAATTTAAATGATGTACAGATTTACTGCTAAAAAATTGAATGTCAAACTTCCAATTACCAGTTACATTCACCGTTGGCGCTTGCATATCATTGTTTTTTGCAGTTCTTGTTTGTGACATAAAAGCATAAACTCTTTCTGCTACCACTGCAGCTTCACCCGCTTGCATTTGGCCTGTAGTAATTGTAATACCTGTTTGATTGTCTTTTGAAAAACCACCCACCGCTATGCGTGGTTTTTTTCTACCAAACTCTTCCGCTACCTCTTCGCCTGTTATATTAAATTTAGCAGGATCCCATGTAATTCTTAATATAGGAGAGCGATTAGAATATTCAGTTGGTTCAATCACTTTGGTAGATATGCCTGCAATAGAAGTTACTTTTTTAGAAATTAAATCCAACCAAGACAACCAGGTTTGCCATTCTTTTTTATGATCTCTAGTGGTCCATGCTTTAACTGCAGCCAACATACCAAGCATTTCCTCGCGACCTACTTTGTTGTCACGACAAGGTCCATGATGCGGCGAACTTGATTGCCATGCAGACATTAAAATATCTTTTTCACCAATTACAAAGCCTGCGCATTGTGGTCCACATATGGCTTTACCCCCACTATACGCTACCATATGCGCTCCTCTTTCTAAGTGGATATTTGGAATGGTTAATACTTCAGCTGCTGCATCTACTAAAATTGGAATATTTTGCTCTTTGGTTAATCTCACAATATTTACCAATGACAATGGCTCATCATTCTTAGCAGGATCATCCGCCATGATATAGATCATCGCTGTTTTTTTATTCACTGCTTTCACTAATTCCTCGGGCGTATTGACATCAATGATAGTTACTCCAATATTTCTTATAGAATGATCGTATACATTTCTAGAACCTCTAGGAATGATCACTTCTGTTTTTTCAAAGCCTGTTAAATTTGGTATGGCAATTAATTTTTCAGGATTACCCCCTGTTACACAGGCAGCAGTTACATGTTTCATTGCTGCTGCACAACCCGCAGATACCAATGCCCAATCGGCTTTAGTTATTTCTGCAATTTTTGCATGCACCGCATCTGCCAACTCATCATACTGAACAAAATTATGTGCAGCGGCTTCCATTGCTTCGCGCACTTCGGGGCGTTCAATGGATCCTCCAATAATGGTAAAAGTACCTCTGCAATTAATCAAAGGCTCTACCCCAAGAGATCTAAAAATATTTTCTCCATCTATCACATTACTAGCACTTACTTCTGGCTTACTAAATAGTTGAGTAGGCACAGCCGCAGTGAAAGGTAAAATGGATAAACTTTTAATAAGATTACGTCTTTTCATACTATTTGGTTTATAATAAATTGTACTATTTATCACTTACAATTTAAAGAATTTAAACCAAATCCATTAAAATTTACCACAAAATGTGATGAGATTTTTACTTTTTCATGGGTATGACCAATACGGGGATGGTGCTATGTCTTATAATGTACTCTGCCGTACTTCCAATGAGCGCATGAGACCAACCAGTTCGGCCATGGGTGCCTACTACTAAATAGTTCACCTCCTGTTTAATGGATTGCTCAAGGATATCATATTTTGGATTCCCTATTGCAACCACTATTTCGATAGACAATTCAGGATGCTTTTCCTTTACAAGATTTAATTCTTTGATCGCGCCATTCTTTTGATCTTGGTAGATATTATCCCATTGAGTAGGTATGATTGACATCTGAGATTGCAAATAATCTACATACACCGGAACTATAGAAGTAATTACAATAGCCGCATCCATCCTTTTGGCAAAAGCAATGCCTTTATTAATCACTTCAACAGATGATTCACTTAAATCAACCGAAATAAGTACTTTATTTTTCATGACTTTAAATTTTCATAAAGCTAGAAAATCAGGTACCGAAAAAATATGATTCTTATTAGTTTTGTGCTAAGGAGAAAATGACTCCTATCAGATTAAATAATTACTCCTCGCTTTCAACAATAGTACCATAATCTACCAGCAGCTCTTCGCCGCAAGCAATGTCTCGAATGGCCTCAAATTGTTCTCCCTCATTTAATGAGATGACATTGGGGGTTTCTGAATGATTTAAATAGATCACTAAATCCACCAACTTAAATCCATAATCAGGAATAAAATAATGGTCTTCATCAAACAAACAGTGGTTTTCTATTAAGTCCTTGGAATGCTGAGGCAAGGCATCTACCTCTTGTTTGCTCACTTTAATCCAATCACCTACCCCTTTTGAAAAAATATTTTTTGTGCCTTTTGGAATGTCTCTAATAGCAAAAACACCAATGCCATGAAGCGGCGATGGCTTAATCATCACATAGGTAGAGGCTGCTAATTCTTTTAATAAGGCTTCTTTATTCATAATAACTTAGCTCAATTTGTTAATGCATTCTAGTAAAGAAGTTTCCCAATGAGGTATAGTAAGTGAAAGTTCTTTTTCAATTTTATCTGTAGCTAATACCGAATACCCTGGTCTTTTAGCAGGGGTTGGAAAATCAACAGTCAATATTGAATTGATTTGACAATTAAGCCCTACAATAGATTGAATTTTTTTACAATAGTCATACCAAGTCGTTTCTCCTTTATTGGCATAATGATAAATACCTTTTATTGCTTTACCATTATCCAATGCTACTATCATTTTCATAGTGGCATCTGCTAAATCTTTGGCATAAGTAGGTCGCCCTCTCTGATCTGATACAATATTTAAAACATCTCTTTCCTTCATAAAGCGTATCATAGACTTTACAAAATTATTTCCATGTGTACTAAACACCCAAGAGGTTCTAATAATAATGGTATTGGGATTCGTTGCAATCGCTAAACGCTCTCCATCTGCCTTAGTAGATCCGTAAAAATTTAAAGGTGCTAATGCAGTCTCAGTCGTATAAGGTGTAGTTGCGTTTCCAGTAAATACATAATCTGTAGAAAAAGTAATGAAAGGAATTTTTCTTTCAAAGGCTATAGCTGCCATTTGTTCTACCGATTTTGCATTTACTGCCAATGCCAATTCTTTTTCCGACTCTGCTTTATCTACTGCTGTATACGCTGCTGTATTAATAATAGCATCGGGTGCCATCTCATTTATGATTGCGGCCAAGGTTTCGGGTTTTGATAAATCAATCACCGATCTATCTGTAAAAATAAATTCATATTGCGGGTAGCTTGCTGCCAACTGACCTAACTCCCAACCCAACTGACCATTCGCGCCAGTAACTAAAATTTTTCGCATGTACTTTATTTAGAAATAAACTCCTTAGGTAATTTTGTCCACTCAGAAGGTGGTAAGGATTTAAAATAATCGTAGGTTTTCTTCAAACCTTCTGCACGATCTACTTTAGGCTCCCATCCTAATAATTTTTTTGCTTTAGTAATATCGGGTTGTCTTTGTTTTGGATCGTCCACAGGTAAATCCTTGTACACAATTTTAACAGCAGACCCAGTTAATTTCAATACTTCTTCCGCAACATCTTTTAAACTAATTTCATTGTGGTTGCCAATATTTACAGGACTTGAATAATCACTTAATAATAATCTATAAATACCT
>CAINFN010000196.1 GCA_903848125.1 uncultured Bacteroidota bacterium | reverse complement strand
ATTCATTCCCTCGTGTATTAGATTGGAAAAATTATCCAATCCTAAAAAATATCGATAGTATGTATGCTCAATTTTATGGACAAGGGACACCCCCTATGATAAAAAATGAGTACTTGTTAGATGAGCTTTATTATTTAAATAATATTTATTTAGAAGATTTGAATAATGATGGGAAAAATGAAATTATTGGTTTAAAAGCTTTCAACCTTGGTATAAATAATTTTCTAAATAGTAAATATAATTATCAAAACACTTATAAGTTCCATAATGCCTTTTCTACAATAAATCAATGCGAGACACCGAAACTAAATAGTTACATACAACCTGTTTGTGGAACAGATACGCTGTCAAATCGAACTATTAAAATTATCAATTTTAATCCAGGCGATTCAGTTTTTTGGAACTATAATAATAATGTATTTAAAACAAAAGTTGACTCATTTAAAGTTAAAGAATTAGGATGGGCGGTTGTATTTAAAAAAGATTCAACGGGCTGTATCTCCTATAATTCTGATACTTTATTTATAAAAAATGCCGCTAAACCTGCCGCTCCTCGTGTTTATGCAAGTAATAATACAGTTACTGATGCTAATAATATTTGTATGGGGGATAAAATTAATTTAGCTGCTGACCCAGCAAACACAATTGTCACGGGTAGTATCTTATGGTTTGATAATGCTAAACAGCTTATTCCAACAGAATGGGGTGGCGTCAAGACATTGTATGAAACATCTGGAAATAGAAATATTACCACTACGAGTAAATTACAAGTGGATACTACTAGAAATGTTTATACAAGACTTTTAAGTGATGATGGATGTTATTCTGACACTAGTAATTTTTTCAAAGTTAATTTAAGAACACCACTACCAACTACAAGAGATACTTCTTATTGTACAAATGCAAATGCCGATACGCTTAGATTTAGTCCAAGTGTTGGGTTTAATTTATTATGGTATGGAACTAATGCAACTGGCGGCATAGCTACAAAAACTGCAATTATACCTAGTACTACTTCTGCTGGGGTGATAAATTATTATTTAAGTCAAATTAATTCTTCAACAGGATGCGAAGGTGCAAGAGCAAGAATTACAGTTACAATAAATGCATTACCATTAGCGCCAACAGTGAAAGATACATTCTACTGTAACAATGTGATTGCTGATTCACTCAAGGTAATGCCTAGTTCAGGTAATACTATATTATGGTATGGCACCAATGCAACTGGTGGGACTGCGACAAGCGCAGCTATTAAACCAATCACAACTAATCTTGGAGTAAATAATTATTACTTAAGTCAGATAAATACTTTAAGTGGATGCGAGGGTCCTAGGGCTAAAATAGCAGTTAACATATATCCCATTCCATTGACTCCAACTTTATCAAGAGACACAGCAAGTTATTTAGTGTCTAGTTTAACAAATGGTATTAAATGGTATAAAGATGGAACCGCTTTAACAGATACAGTCCAAAAAATCAAACCAACGGCTCCAGGTGCCTATACAGTAAAGACAACAGTAAATGGGTGTAGTGCAACCAGTAACCCTTATTATTTCATAGTTACAGATGTAATAAACTTAAGTTCAGAGGAGTTTATCAAACTTGCTCCTAATCCATTTACTAGTCAATTGAACTTCGATTTTGTGGTAAAAGGGTACCAAAGATTAAACTTAGAGGTATTTGATATAGCAACCGGGGCTAAGGTGGCCAGCAAGCAAAATCTGACACCAGGTATGCCAATCTATTTGGGTCAATTATCAGCAGGCACCTATTTAATTAAGGTAACTTCTAATGACAATAAAATAGCCTATCAATTTAAAATGCTAAAACTATAATTTTCCTTATTTTTGAGTACCCCCAAAGGATAGATTAAAAACTTAATCTATGAAAAAAGTAATTTTCGCATTGGGCGTTCTATTAGTATTTGCTTGTAGTAAAACAAGCACTACAACAACACAATCATCTCAACCTTCAATATCCACCCCGGTTATTGTAACTCCAACTCCAAACATAGTTTATTCTGTAAAAATGTTAGATTCATTTTCTGCAATAAATAAAACTACATCTTGGTATTTAACTAATAAAGCTTTTAGTGGAAATTTTTATGTTGACAAATCTAAATTTTGGGGGTTTGAAGAAGTTATTTCAAATAATGTATCAACTTATATTCCTTATAACGAAGGTACTAGTTTTTCATACTCTGCTTCTAAAACATATTATTTCCAAGGAAATGGATTGCATTTATATTCCGATTTAGATGGCGACGGGAAAAAAGATTTGTTTGCTCCATATAATAGATACCCTCAAATGCAACTGATCCCTAATATTTTAATGTACTCAAATTATGAGCTTAACGAAAATTCTTATAATCTAGAGTTTGGATTAAAAGGTGCTAGAAAATTAGCATTATCAGATTTTGATAAAGATGGTATAAATGAGATAATGATATTTTCTAGCGGATTTGATTTTGCACCTTTTCCAGGCGACTCACTTGGAATATATAGTGTTAAAAATAAAAAGATGAGATATTTGACAGATGACATTGGCTATTTTCATGGTGGAGCTGTCGGTGATATAAATAATGATGGGCTTCCTGATATCTTAGGTTATTCAGGAGGCAGCGTTGTTATTCCGATTCATCCTATGTCGTACATTAATAATGGGAATTTTAATTTTACTTTACAGAAAAATATTTTTCAAGGTTTCACGTCAGGTTCGAATGATAATTTTTATTCAGTTGAGTTGATGGATTTAAATAAAGATGGGAAACTAGATTTGGTATTGGCAGGAAATGGTATAGGAATTGTAATCCCTCAAACTAATGGTATTTACAACAGAGCCAATGCCATTTCTTTGCCAGTTAAATCAAACCAGTTCCCAAATTCGCTTAACTTTCTTGATTTAAATGGTGACGGAAATTTGGATATCATTTCTGGTTATACTGTTAATTATAATAATTATGGGGTTGCAATTTATATTTATACAAATGGACAGTATGTAGAGAAAACATCTGACTATGTTGACAAATCTGATTTCCCAGGCCCTGTAAATGCTCAATTACCGAGTGATTGGATCATGTGGTATTATCTTTATGATAAAGATGGTGATGGCGCATTGGATATCGTAGGAGATGGTGTTCAAGGTTCTGGTTTAACAAACTCGGCTTCGCAGCCTATGAAAGAGATTTGGTGGAAAAATGTTAGTGGAAAATTTATATATACAGTTAAGAACTTGTAGTTATACTTTACTAAAAGTAATATTGATTAACAGCAAATTATAAACCTGACCCAAACTGATGAAAAAATAGGCTAGAAAGAACCCGATTGCTACACTTTCAGCTACAGGCATAAAATAACCCCTTGATAATCAAGGGGTTATTTGTTTTTATGCGGACCGGACGGTGAGTTCTCTCTTAACTCAAACTCATCTTAAACCATCTAAATCATCAGATATAAAGGAGTTATAATTATACTTTTCTTGCTATAGATACCTAGTCTAGGGTTAAATAGGAGGTAGTAGCTACAGATTCTGCTACACATTTAATGGGGGGCTAGTAATTATTCTATGGTATAAGTCATATATTTGACCAACTTACTTTATATAACATCCTATATTCTTATAATAAATTAATAAAAATTTATT
>CAINFN010000195.1 GCA_903848125.1 uncultured Bacteroidota bacterium | reverse complement strand
CTAAAGACATTATAGAGCAAATTAGTTTTGAAGCAAGAGCCAGTGAATACATTGATGCTAAAAGTGGTGTGAGTGCAAGAATGACAATTAGTGCCATGGAAAATTTAATTAGTACTGCAGAAAGAAGAGCCTTAAAAAATGGATTAACTAAAACGGCTGTGCGTTTATCCGATTTTATGGGCATAATACCGGCCATTACTGGAAAAGTAGAGCTAGTATACGAAGGAGAGCAAGAAGGTGCTGAAGTAATTGCCAATCTTTTAATAGAAAAAGCCATTAGCACCTTGTTTAAATTTCAGTTTCCAAAAATTAGTAAACTAGAAAAGCAAAATGAAAAAAATGCTTATTCTGATTTACTAGATTGGTTTATTGCAGAAGGTGGCTTTGAATTGTATGAAGATTTTGATGAAAAACAATATAAGAAAGTATTAGATGAAGTGAAGCCTTTGGATGCGTTGATGAAAAAATACGCACCTGATACCAGTAAGGAAGACGCCTACTTTATGAAAGAATTTATTTTATGGGCCTTGGTTGAAAATAAAAAACTAAATAAAGAAAAACTAACAGAGGGATTTTCATTTAAAGACATCCTAGGACATATGATTAATAAGCTGTAGTGAATTAACAAAGAATGTATCTTTGCATACATTCATGAAAAACAGGCTACTCCCTTTTATTGAAAACTACGCGAAAGCTACTTTAGCTCTAGCCATTACCATTATAATGACTAGGGTGTACGAATATTTTTTTATTGCCTCGAAATCATTTGTAAAACACGCGCTATTATTTGAATTAACTGGCTGGGTATTTGACATTTGGATGTGCTTGATCTATGCAATTTTACTAGCGCTACCCTTGTTTTTATTAGCTTTGATTAGTAAGCGTTTTTCGATACTAATTTACCATGGCTTAAATACTGTATTGATTGTTGCTTATATATCATTGATAATGGTTTTTTCAGAAAGGAATACCCCCTTTGACCATGAAATAATTACCCGAAGCTTTTCAGAATCATGGACCACTGCCAAACAGATGATGACAAGTGGTATCACTGTTTTTTTACCCTTTCTAATTTATATCAGTTTCTATTTTATTATTACTTTTTTTTTAAGCAAAAGAGCTCAACTCAAAAACAACCATCTTGCCTACAGTGGAATAGTTGCTTTGCTAGCTTTAGTGTTCATGTCTTATGCTAATCCCTCCGAAAATAAATTTGAAGAAAAGAAAGCCTATTATTTAACAAGTAATAAAGTCACTTATTTAGTAATTGACTTATATCATTTCATTTTAAATAAAAACCAATTTGATGCTAGTAGATTAAGTCCAGAGGAGTTAAAAGAGGCAGTAAGTTTCTACCAAAAAAATCAAGCTTTCGAATTTACAAATCCAAGCTATCCTTTATTGCATAAAAACAATAGTTCAGATGTGCTAGGTGGTTTCTTTAACCTTGATAAAAATAATCCACCCAATATTGTTTTAATGGTAGTAGAAGGTTTGTCACGCGACTTTAGTGGAGACAAAGCTTATGCTGGAAGCTTTACTCCATTTTTAGATAAGCTTTCTAAAAAAAGTTTAGTGTGGGATAATTTTTTAAGTACTGCACCTGGCACTTTTGCTGCTCAACCCGCATTAACTGGCTCCGTACCTTATGGAGACCGAGGTTTTTCTGTAATCAATGTAATGCCCAATCATTTGTCCTTAATTAAAATTTTACGAGGCAATGGGTACCATACTAAATTTTTAATTGGCTTTAATCCCGATTTTGACAATATGGGAGGCTATATGCGATTACAAGGCACGGATATGATCTTAACCAAATATGGTTCAAAATATAAAATGATGGGTATAGGTGCTGAGGGTTGGACCATGGGCTACCCTGACGATGCTTTATACAATAGAAGTTTTGAGGTATTGGATTCAATAAATAAAACGCCTTACTTAAATATTTATCATACTGGCACCACTCACATGCCATACCTATTTGATCAGCAGGAAGCGTATGGTAAGTTATTTGATAAAAAAATGAAATTGATTCCTGATACTTCCTCCATCAAAAAAACTTTAAAGGAAACCAAGCAAGTATTGGTCACGTATATGTTTTCAGATGATTGTATTAAAAACTTTTTTGACAAATATGAAAAAAGACCAGAATATAAAAACACCATCTTTATCATAACTGGAGATCATCATATTGGATCATTTCCTTCTACAGGCGGTATTGATGATTACCATGTTCCCTTAATTGTGTATTCGCCCATGTTAAAGGGACCTAAGAAATTTTATTCCATCAATTCACATAATAATATTGCACCCACCATCAGTGCATTAATCTTAAACAACTATCCAAATTTAAAAAATAAACCACAAGAAGTGCCTTGGATGGCCGATGTGATGGATACAAGTGTACAATTTAGAAATAAACAATCCATGCCTTTTATGGAATGGAGTAGAGAGATGACCGACTATATTTACAAAGACTATTATTTATCCGGAAATCAATTATATAAGCTTACGCCCGACTTGCTAGAAATTAAAGTAGAAAATGATTCTGTAAAAAATCATATGATCAATTTACTCAACAACTTTAAACTCATTAATGATTTAGTATGTAGTAAAAATTTGCTTTATCCTAATGAAGCCATTGCTGATAATGAAAAGAAAGAGATTTTATTAGACTACTTTAATCCCAAAACACAAAATATCATTACTAAACTTTCAGATAGCTCAATACTTCCAGAAATCAATATCTCAAAAACTAATAAGTATATTTATGTGGAAGTGTCCGCAGATATTAATTTGCTTTTACCTGGCACAGAGGACCAGCCCTCGTTTCGATTGTCTATGATAGACACTACCAGCCATAAAAGAAATTTCTTATTTTGGACAAATCACAATATTGTGCAAATGACAAAAAAAGATTTTATAGAAAAGCAATGGAATACTACTTCAACCAACGATTTATTTACTATCGCTGATTATAAAAAGTCTAAAAGTTTGGTATTTGATCTGTCTTTCTTCTCTAATGTAAAAGCCATTAATTTACAGATGAGAAATTTAAGGGTTAAAATAGTTGGTATAAAGTAATTAGAGTTGTTCTATCTTTTTTAAGCGAATCTAAATCAAACTATTTTTTTCAAAAAGTAACTTTGCTTGAATGACAGTAGCTAATAATTGTATAACTCCCATGGTGATAAATAAAGCATGAAAGGAAACATAATTAGCAATTAAGCCTCCAATGGCAATGGCAATTCCTGAAACAAAATGACTATGCCCAGTAGCTAAACTCCAATGAAAAGTGTTTTCATTATCCTCCAAATTACTGGCAAATAAAGAATCCCAAATAGGAGTACTAACCGCTTCTGCTATACCCAATCCTACTTGTAACAAAAAAAGCTGTTGTGTGTTATGAACAAAAATATAGCAAAATGTAAACATTGCATTTAAACCATATCCAAAAACCATTAAATGCTTTTTAAATTTTGAACGGGTAAATAATTTACCAATGATGGCATAAAATATTCCAGTGGCAATTAAATAAATAGCCCAAGCCCATGTAATATCTAGTAAATCGCCTCCAATTTTTTCGGCATAGATGGCAAAAAGAGGTCCAAATAACCCTTCTCCAAAATACCACAAGCTTGAAGCAATTAATAAAATTTTAGTAACTCTATTTAAACCCATTTTTAAAATTTATAGTTGAAACCTATTTGAAAATAAAATAGATTACTTAAGTTTTTTTCAGAATAGGGAGTAGAGTCAATTGTATTTGAATTAACTGCTCCACTGGGTAAGGTAATACTATTTATTGTTGAAGTATGAATTGGATGATACGGAATAGCCAATGTGGGTGTAAATTGGAAGCCCCATTTAGCTGCTTGATAGCTGATAGGGATACTACATTCTACATCTAATAATTTAAAGCCCTTGTCTAATATAGTAGTTGCGCTTTGTACATTGGCAGATGGCGTAAGTCCACTTTTTATACCTTTTTGGCCAGTCAACTTTCTTGTTAAAACACTTTCATAATAATTTAAAGAACTAAATACTGAATAAATGCCTGGCGTTATTTCCCATTTTGCATTCTCCTCTCCCCATTCAAAACTTTTTTCTATCCCTGGCATATATTGAATATCTGATTTACCTGAAAAGAACATATCAACAGTATTATTGAATTGGAAAAAACCTAAATCATAATTAAAAGTTGCTCCAAAATCACTTGTAATATCCCCATTTAATAAACTACTTTGGTTTGAATAAAAATATTTAGAGCCATATAATTCACCACTAATTTTTTTCCCTAATTTATACTCATAGCCTAGATCTAATTCAAAGAAATCAAATCGACGTTGATTAGGCGTAAGTAAATAATTGGCAATAAAATTTGAATAAAACCCATTTCCAAAGTTGGCCGAAGCAGTGGTAATTTGATAAGGGGAGGCAATTGAATCGGCACGGCCATTGTATATGTAATTACTTAAATAATCAAACTGAATTTTAAAACTTGGTTTGCTTGAAGTATCATTATTGAAATTAGATTGCCCAAAAAGAAAATTGCTAGTTACTGTCAATATTGAAACCAACAAGGATATATAAATACATTTACGCATAGTATGTCTAATTTTCATTTCTAAGATACCAATAAGCGATAAAAGTTTAAAAAAATAAGGAATTATCTTTATATTTAGGGTATAAAAAGCTAATTATGGGATTTCATATCAATAAGAAAGTGGCTGCGAAAAGTGCAGCCAGCAGCACAAAAGCTACTTTTCAAGCGGGTAGTTCTAAATTTATTGCAAAAGCAAATACGAAGTCAACAGGTGCAACAAAAAAGCCAATTAAAACAGGTGGTTCAAGAGGAAGTTGATTTGAAACACTTACATCGACTTTCTTAAATACTTTGTAAGCAATACAATGGTTTGATCATTTACCTTGCCTTCAATTTGCTCAGGATTATCTGCTACTAAATGTATCTTTTTTACAATGGTGCCCTTTGATGCCATGAAATTAGCACCCTTCACATTTAATTGCTGTATTAACACAACGGTATCTCCATTAAGTAATTCAGTTCCATTGCTATCAACATGGATCGGTGATTTTATAAAAGCACTCACTGCCCAAGTAACAACTGGTTCTTCTAACTCAACTGAAGTTAATATTTCATTGGCCCATTCATTGTCTTTTAATTCATAGACTATGCGATAACTTAAAGCTTGAACACTTGGTTCAGTGTTCCAAATACTTCCTGCTAAACATTGCCAATGATTGCCTGCTTCTTTTCCTTCAATAATTTCTAAACAAGTGGAACAAAGTGCGACTTCGTTTTCTATAGTATCATTGTTTTTGGGACTCACCGCATAGGCAGTAGTAGCTTCTCCAGTAGTACAAAGCTCACATAAGCCTTGCGCTCTTTCTTTTAATTTTTCTGAAACTTTCAATTGAATATTTTATGAATGATATTTGAAATAAATTTTATGCCCGTTATCTTCTTCTTGTAAATTTTTTTCCGCCACTTTGCTTAGGTGCATAATTAGGTGTGGGGCCAAACATGTCAGGCACTTTTCCCTTTAACACAGGAGCACCTAATAGGGTTTCTATTTCTAAGAATTTACTTTGCTCTTTTTCACTAACCAAAGTAAATGCTGTTCCAGAAGTGGCTGCTCTAGCGGTTCTGCCAATTCTATGAATATAGTCTTCGCCATCATTGGGTACATCATAGTTAATGACCAAATCAATATCATCAATATCTATTCCTCTACTCAAAATATCAGTAGCAACTAAAATATTGGTTTTTTGATTTCTAAAATCTTGCAAGTATTGCTCTCTGCTTTTTTGATCCAAGTCGGAATGAATTTCAGCAACAGCCAATTTTGCTTGCATTAATTTATGAGCAAGTTGTTTTACATTAATCTTCTTAGAACAAAACACAATCACTTTAGAATAGCGTTTCGAACTAAGCATATCAATTATGATGGGCACTTTTTGCGCATCATAAACAATAAAAGCTTTTTGAACTATTTGCTCAGGCGGTTTTGAAATAGCAATATTTATCTCCACTGGCTGATGTAATATTTTTTTAGCCAGCTCTCTCATTTTAGAAGGCATGGTGGCTGAAAACAATAAATTTTGACGAACAGCAGGTAAAAAAGTAATGATTTTGGCAATGTCATCGCTAAATCCCATGTCCAACATTCTGTCTGCCTCATCCAACACTAAATATTTAAGGCCTTTTAACTTCACATACCCCATGTTTAAATGCGCAATCATTCTACCAGGCGTACATACAACAATATCTACTCCACTGGTTAATGCTTTTTTCTCTGTAACAAATGAGTTGCCATCACCACCACCATAAACAGCAATCGAACTTACATCTGTAAAATATGAAAGTCCTTCAATGCTTTCTGCAATTTGAATGGCCAATTCACGAGTAGGTACAATGATTAATGCGTTGATGTCTCCAGGTTGATGAGAGACTGTAAGTAAACGATGTAATAAGGGCAATAAAAATGCGGCTGTTTTACCAGTTCCTGTTTGAGCTGCTGCTATAATATCTTTTCCCTCTAAAATAGGGACCATTACTTGTTGCTGAACTGGTGTTGCCGTTTCATAACCCATGGCATCAATACCATCTAATATACGCTGATCCAATCCTAAATCTATAAACTTCAAAAGGAACTCTTTTAATTAATTTGTAACCACAAAGATACAACTAATAAAGCAACTGCTTTGGCACCTATTTTAGGTTACACTTCATTAAAATGTCGGTTTGCACGTCATTGCCTAGTTTAAATAAATGTTTGTCAAATTCCACCAACCCATTTTTTTTATAAAACTGAATGGCCCTTTCATTTTTTTCCCAAACTCCAAGCCAAATAAATTCAAAATTGAATGCTTTAGCTACCGAAAGTGCTTTTTCATATAAAGCCACCCCTACATTTTTACCATGGTGCGATTTTAGCACATAAATTCTTTCTACCTCAAGAGAGGTGGGATCTTGTAATTCTGTTTGAGCAACACCCCAGTTCACTTTTAAATAACCAACAACATTTTCCCCGTCTAGTGCAAAGTAAAACTTTGAATTATTATTGTCTAATTGACTTTTTAAATTGGCCAAGTTGAAACTTGATTCAATATAATTATTCATATCTTCTTCAGTATTATGCACGGTAAATGTTTCAGAAAATGTCTGAGTACTTATTACTTGCAAAGCTTTAAGCTGACTCGTATCCACTTCGATAATCGTAATCATTTTATCCTAATTAAATGCTAAAAAATACTATTTCAACTAAAGATAAATCAAATGTGCTAAATTGCATTGGGTTATCATTTAACATTTATAAATAGTTATTGTATGAAAAATGAAATCGTAAATAATATAGACAATCCAGCAATTTTAGAGAAATTATACAGAGATAATAAATCAAAATTTAAAAAGGAATTTCAAAGTGTTTATTTGGATCATAAGGATAAATTACTAATCAATTATTGGCATGAACGTTTAAATTTTGAAGAAGATAAAATATCATTTGGAACAAAAAAAGGATGGTGGTTTATTATATCGGTTTCATTTTTTGCTGGTTTATTAATGAACCTACCTAATATAACAGGCATTAATAATGAAAATTTTTTTACTAGAAACTGCGCCTTGATCTTACTCTCCTCTTTAATTTCTTATTTTATTTGGAAACAATCAATTCCATTTAAAAAATGGTTATTCCCGGCAGGTGCTATTTTATTGGCGGCATTGTACATCAATAGGCTACCAACTCTTAACAATAGCAGTTCAATTAATTTAGCATTTATACATCTGCCACTTTTTTTATGGTCGGTGCTTGGATATAGTTACCTTGGAGAAGATCTATTAAATAATCAAAAACGAATTCAATTTCTAAGATACAATGGGGATCTAGTGGTAATGCTATCTCTAATACTACTTTCAGGCATGCTTTTTACAGTAATCACGTTTGGCTTATTTGAATTAATTGGGTTAAAAATTGAAAAATTTTATATGCAATACATAGCCATCTGGGGGATAGCTGCCATCCCGCTCATTGGCACTTATTTGGTAGAAACCAATCCTCAATTGATTAATAAAGTTTCTCCTGTCATTGCTAAAATATTTACACCGTTAGTGTTTCTAAATCGATTTATCTATTTAGCAGCAGTCATTTACACAGGTAAATATCCTACTCAAGACAGAAATTTATTGCTTGTTTTTAATGCTTTATTGATTGGTGTAATGGCATTAATATTATTTTCAATCGTCGAGGCAAGCAAGAGCACAATCAATAAATTTAGTTTTTATTTATTATTTGGCTTATCCTTTTTAACTATCATCGTTAATTGTATCGCGCTCTCTGCCATTGTTTACAGAATATCGACATGGGGTGTCTCTCCAAATAGGGTTGCAGTGCTTGGCGGAAACATTTTAATTTTTATAAATTTATTATTAGTATCATTTAAATTGTTCATGGCGGCGAGAGGTAAGTCAAAAATTGAAGCTGTTGAAACAAGTATTGCCTTATTTTTACCTATTTATGGAATATGGACGGCTATAGTAACATTTATCATCCCAGTAATTTTCCATTTTAAATAAATACTATGGATAAAAACAACTCCCTCGTTGATGCCTACATGAGTAAGGCTAAAATTTGGAAAGAAGAAATGGAAGCGTTAAGAGAGATGCTACTTAGCTGTAATTTAACCGAGGAACTAAAATGGGGCAAGCCTTGTTATTCATTTGAAAACAAAAATTTATTCATCATTCAATCGTTTAAAACCAATTGTGCATTAGGATTTTTTAATGGCGAATTAATCAATGATGAAAAAGGCCTATTGGTAAAGCCGGGGGAAAATACACAATCGGGCAGAATGATCAGATTTACTCATTTAAAAGAAATTGTAAAAGTAAAAGGTACCATCAAGGGCTATATAAAAGAGGCTATAGAACATGAGAAAATGGGAACAAAAACGACAATTAAAGAAAAGGCTGAACTTATTTTCCCTGAAGAATTACAAAGTGTTTTAGATAAAAATGTAAAATTTAAAAAGGCCTTTGAATCCTTAACACCTGGAAGGCAAAGAGCCTATAATATGTTCTTTTCTGCGCCTAAACAAGCTCAAACCAGAACAACAAGAATAGAAAAATACAAGCAGCAAATTCTTAATGGCAAAGGGATCAATGATTGCACCTGCGGTTTATCAAAAAAGATGCCTTATTGCGATGGCTCTCATAAATATTTATAATTATTAGTTGGGTTTTCGGTTTACTTAGCATGGATTTATTAAATTTAGTCCATGAAAAAAATAGTCTACTCTTTATTGTTGATAGCCATTGCGTCAACCTCTTTACATGCACAACAAGTTGTTCCGTATAAGAATGCAAAATTACCCATTGATGCAAGGGTAAAGGATTTATTGAGTAGGATGACCCCTGAGGAAAAATTTTGGCAGTTGTTTATGATTCCTGGGGACCTTGGAAAAAATGAATCAAATTATCAACATGGCCTGTTTGGCTTTCAAGTAAGTGCCGCATCTGAAGGCGGTGATGCCACTTCTCAAATGTTAAGTTACAAATCGGAAGAAAATGCATTACTACTTGCTAAAAAAATTAATACCATTCAAAAATATTTTGTTGAAAGAACAAGGTTGGGTATTCCTATGATGGCATTTGATGAATGTTTACATGGTTTGGTTAGAAAAGGGGCCACTTCATTTCCACAATCCATAGGTCTTGCAGCCACCTGGGATACGAGTTTAATGAAACAGGTATCTACAGCTATAGCATTGGAAACCAAAGTGAGGGGAATTAGAGATGTATTGTCTCCAGTAATCAATATTGCCAATGATGTAAGATGGGGCAGAACCGAAGAAACTTATGGAGAAGATCCTTTTTTAAGTTCCGAAATGGCTGTGGCTTTTGTAAGTTCTTTTGAGCAAAGCGGAATTATTACTACACCTAAACATTTTATAGCCAATGTAGGTGATGGTGGTAGAGATAGTTATCCGATTCATTACAATGAACGATTTTTAGACGAAATATTTTTCCCGCCATTTAAAGCAGCCATTCAAAGAGGAGGTTCAAGATCAATTATGACTGCCTATAATTCTTATGATGGAAGCGCTAGCAGTGCAAATGACTGGTTGCTCAATAAGAAATTAAAAAAAGAATGGGGCTTTAATGGCTTTGTGATTTCAGATGCAAGCGCTGTGGGTGGCACTACCGTGCTTCATAATACAGCAAAAGATTATCCATCATCAGGCGCTATTGCTGTAAGCAACGGATTAGATGTCATATTTCAAACTGAATTTAAACACCATGAGTTATTTGATCCCCCATTTTTAAATGGTGGAATAAAACAAGCAAGAATTGATGATGCTGTTTCAAGAGTGCTTAAGGCAAAATTTGAATTGGGTTTATTTGAACATCCTTATGTTGATGAGGGAATAGCGAAGCAATGGGTAGACAACAATTCACATAAAAAAATTGCAAAACAAGACGCATTGGAATCTATTGTATTATTAAAAAATGAGAATAAGGTTTTACCCATTAATAAAAATTTACAATCCATTGCAGTCATTGGTAAAGAGGCTATGGAAGCTAGCTTAGGTGGGTATAGCGGCCCTTCAAATGGGAAAGTGAGTATTATTGAAGGTATTAAAGCCAAGCTGGGCAATACGATGCAGATTAATTATGCCGAAGGAGTAGATAAATCAAATACACAATGGACAATCATTCCAAATAAATATTTAGCCTACTCAAATGATAATAATTCATTTCAAAGTGGATTAAAAGGCGAATACTATAACAGTTTAGAACCCACTGAAAAACCATTGTTTACAAGAACAGACAATCAGATTAATTTTCAATGGACCTTGTTTCCTGCAGACCCCAAAATGACCACCGATAATTATTCTATCAAATGGACAGGTCAATTAATTGCACCTGAAAATGGTAATTATAAAATAGGGCTAGAAGGAAATGATGGATATAGACTTTATTTAAATGATCAACTCGTAATTGATAATTGGTTAAAGCAAAGTTATTCAACTAAATTAATTGACTATGCATTTGAGAAAGATAAAAAATACTCAATCAAAGTAGAATTTCACGAAGGCGCTAGCAACGGTCAAATAAAATTAATTTGGAATGTTGGTATAGAAAATAAATATGAACAAAAAATTAAGGAAGCCGTTGAGGTAGCAAAAAAATCAGATGCAGTGATTGTAGTGGTGGGCATTCAAGAAGGTGAATTCCAAGATAGAGCTATGTTAAGTTTGCCCGGCTATCAAGAAAAATTAATTCAAGAAGTAGCTGCTATTGGTAAAAAACTAACTGTTATACTTGTAGGTGGAAGTGCTATTACCATGAACGCTTGGAAAGATAAGGTGGCAAGTATCGTTGACGTATGGTATCCTGGAGAAGAAGGGGGTTATGCTGTAGCAGATGTTTTATTTGGAGATTACAACCCTGCAGGTAAATTACCTATTACTTTTCCGATATCAGAAGCGCAGCTGCCATTGGTCTACAATCATAAACCCACTGGTAGAGGCGACGATTATAATAACCTAAGTGGGCAACCTTTGTTCCCTTTTGGTTTTGGATTAAGCTATACTACGTTTAAGTATGAAAACATTCATTTGGTAAAGGATAAAATCAAATCGGGTGAATCTACTAATGTTGAATGTACAATTACCAATACCGGTGCTGTTGATGGAGAGGAAGTAGTGCAGCTTTACATTAAAGATTTACTTTCAACCATTGCAAGACCCGTATTAGAACTTAAGGGTTTTCAAAGAGTAGCAATAAAATCGGGTGAAACTAAAAAGATAAGCTTTAAAATTTCACCCGACTTATTACAAATGCTAAACGAAAAAATGCAAACTGTTATTGAGCCTGGCACTTTTAGAATTATGATTGGCTCTTCTTCTAAAGATCTTTGGTTAAAAGAAAACTTAGAAGTGACTCAATAAAACTATTTTAAGTTCAATTTAAATACCAACGCTTCAGTAGCCTTAGGTGATTTCTTTAAATCAATAGTAAACTGAACCGCATTTTTATCTTGAGCAAATTTAATTTTTTGATCTGCTCCAAGTAATTGAATATTTTTTACCAATATTCCTTCTGGAATAGTCAAACTATAATTACTAGGCACTGCGTCTTTTTCTGCCAATTGATAAATAGCATAAATGCATTTGTCTTTTTTAGTAAACACCCAATTGCCTTGTCTAGCTAAATTTGGATCTGCTTCTGCATTATAAATAGCTTCTGCATTTACAGTCATCCACTTACCAATTTCTTCTAATCTAGCATAGGCATTGGGGTCCCATTCACCATCTGGACCTGGCCCAATATTTAAAAGTAAGTTTCCGTTTTTAGAAACGATATCAGTAAGTAAATGAATTACTTTGCGGGCCGATTTATATTGATCATTAGGCACATAAGACCATGAATTACCAAGTGTCATACAGCTTTCCCAAGGATAAGGCAAATAGCCTGCTGGCACTTGTTGTTCTGGTGTAACATAGTTTTCATATTCACCGTGAACAGTTCTGTCCACCACTAATAAACCTGGTTGATGCGTTCTAGCCATGGCAGCAATATTAGCCATATCTATATCTTGATTGTAAGGGATGGTTCTTTGCCAATCTACCGTAGGATCAATAGAAGTATAAGGGCGCACCCAACCTCCATCTAACCACAAAATATCTATCTTACCATAATCAGACATTAATTCCTCAATTTGATTGTAAGTAAACTTTTTAAATGAGTTCCAACGGTCTGGATATTTTTTTGGATCGTAAGAAACGTTTCTATCTTTTGGAGGAAAATATTTCCACCAATAATCGGGTGTATTCCAATCTGGTTTTGAAAAATAAGCCCCGGTCATAAAACCTTCATTTCTGAAAGCATTAAATACTTCTTTAGCAACGTTGGCACGTGGATTAGAAGCAAATGGAGATTTTTTACCTGTGATTTTATAATCAGATTGCTTGGTATCAAACATATTAAACCCATCATGATGCTTGGTAGTAAAAACTACATATTTCATACCTGCGTCTTTTGCCGCTTTTGCCCAACGCTCTGGATTAAATTTTACAGGATTAAAAGTGGTTTGTAAATTTTCATAGGCGGTTTTATACGTCACCCAATCACTGCTGTAAGGGCCAGTACGTTGTGTCCATCCTTCATCCTCGGGACATAAACTCCAGCTTTCCACAACGCCCCATTGACTATAGGTACCCCAATGCATTAATAGGCCAAATTTTACTTTGCCCCATTCATTTAATTTAGTTCTCACTAAGGGGTCAGACGGAACGGTATATTCTTTACTTGCGTTGTGTTCTTGTGCAAACAAAGAAATAGAAAGTACAGTAAATACTACTAGTAGTTGTTTTTTCATATTGTTAAATTGATAATAAAAGTGAAGTTATTTAAATTTCATTTCATTTACTGAAATGCCAAATAATTTATGTGCAATACTATCTAAATCATTAATACTGCCTTTGAGGTGAATTGTTTTTTGACGATGTATTTGACTTGCGCCTGGTGCCAATGACAAAGCTGGAGAAGAACTTTCTACTTCATAAAATTGGCCCATTTGTTGATTATTAATAGGGCCATCAGAATAGGCATTCATTGCATCACCACTAAAAGGATTTAATTGTTTTTCCCATAATGAATTTACATAATCAACTTGTTGATTGGGTTGCGTGTACTGAATAATGGTTAGCACCTTATTTTGCGCATCAAAACTTGCAGCCATCGCTAAAGCACGTTTTGGTGAAATGCCAATTTTAGATCTTTGTTTGGCATCTGCCTTAAATAATAAATATCCATCCTTTACTTTTAAGCGCGTATCATTCAATTTCCCAAAATAATCATCCGTTACAATTTTTCCTAAACTGGCACTATCCCCTACTTTATAAGGAACAAAAACGGTAGTCTGGTCATTTGCCTGAAGCATACTTAAAATCCATATTGATAAAAGGCCTGAATTTTTTGTCCAGTTTGATTTACCGATATTGGTTACTGTATTTTCAGATTCAAAACCAATTGCTTTAATTGAATTACCCAGTTCAGCACCCACTAATAATTCGACTTCGTCTTTAGACAATAATTTAATTTTTCTATTGACTTCAAGATTGAAATTGGTTCCCGAATAGTTGGTTAACTGTATATTTTTTTTGAATTGAGCTTCTTTATTGCTTTTTTTAACTAAGTCAAAAGCTTCGATATCCAAACTAGGTGGCACATACCAATTGTCAAAAGTAAAAGCGGAGTTGGGTTTAAAAAATATAGAAAATTGGCCACCTTCTGGACCTATCCAAAAACGCTCCTCCCCACCAAAGGCACTAAAATGAGGTGTATTTTTTTGAGCAGCAATTAAGTCATGGTTGATCCAGCCAAAACTTAATCCTTTTTCCCCTTCTGCGGTGCTGGTCATCACTCTGCCCTGATATTGTGGCAGGACAATTAATTTAGCATCCCCGTCGGAAAGCAACACTAAATCTTTATGGTATTTATTTAGAAATGCTAAATCATATTGAAAGCTCCCTTTTATTGGAGATGAACTAGCCATCTCTTTTTTTGTATTTAAATTGTTGAAGGGTTTGTCTAAATAGAAATAAGCAGTGGAGGAGACATCATCTGATCGATAAAAGTTCATGCCAAAATTTTCTGCATCAAAAAAATGATTGTTAATTCCATTTTCAAAATTGGAGTCTAGCAATCCGTAAGTCACTGGCGGCTTGCCTTTTAAATTCATAATATCATTGTTATCACCTTGCTTAATAAAAAATACTGGCTTGATGGCTACGCCTTTATTTAATAAGGATCTTATTTTATCCACCGAGCTATTTCCAATTTGTTGAATTGTGACCTTACATTGGTTTTGAAAATAAACTGGATCGGGTAGATGAAAACGATAAAAACAATAAATATCTTTTTTATCATCAGAAATAATTGATCCTTGATTTGCTTCTTGGTATTCACCTTGTCCCCAACCAGAACCAATATAATCTTCAGTACCGGTACCAGATAAAGAAGGATGTGCTTTATCTCCATCTAAATACATTTTCACTTCCCCTTCACCAAACCAAGTACCTCTTAAAGCAGAATCGCCAATGACCGAAATGTTACTTCCTATAAATCTGCCCTTGCCAAGTACATTAGGTAGTATTTCATAGTCAACGCCTAATGTTGTTTTGGGAACACGGTGATGATAGGTATGAAAATATAAAGCGTCTTTGTCTACTTTCTCCTTTGTATAATTAATGTCATACCATATTAATGCATGCGCATCTGATTCATTGATTAAAATAATTTTAGCTCCTTTTTTAAAAGGCATAGGAATGGTAAAATTAAATGACCTTCCTTCTGGATTAGAAAACAATGCATTGTGATAGGGTTTAGACAAACCTAGTCCTAAACCAAAAAAATCTCCAATGGGTGCAGCAACCGCTGGTTGATCACTTCCGTCCCAATACATTTCAATTCTTACATGTTGCATTTGATCGGCCGATCTAGGGATGGTGCCGCTAAGCCACATTCTTCTCACTATACCCGATCCAGTTGCATCCAACAAAGTAACTTGCTCCCCTTTTTTTAAAGTTATAAAAGCACGTCCCTTAGCGCCCTTATTGGTTAAGCCTGCAGCACCCTTGTCTCCATTAGGATTTTCAGGACTTACCCATATCGTTTTAGTGTCTATAGCAGGGGGCGTGTAAAGAGATTGCGCAAAAATAATGTTTGCACTCAACGCCATCGTAAAAACAAAAGTCAGTACTAGTTTTATTTTATTCATATTTATAATTTTAACAACAACCGGGTTTACCAATACATTCCTTTATTTCAGTTTCGGTTCTGCCCCATTTTATCTCGTCATCCGATGCGGACCTGATAGAAATAATTTTTATGGTATAGTGTAAGTGCTCGCCCGCCAATGGATGATTTGCATCTACTAAAATAGTATTTGCATTTTTTTTCAAAATACGTGCTTCTAATCCACTAGGTATTTGAATCATCTCTCCAATTTCAAATTCGTCAATAGAATTAAATAATTCATTTTTTAATTCATATACCATTTGCTCGTTTCTTTCGCCATATGCATTAGAGGGTGCTAAGCTTACATCTAATTCATCACCAATTTTTTGCCCCTCTATGGCTTTGGCTACCATTGGGAAAATAGAAAAACTTCCTTGCACGAACTCTTCCGCATCAAAACCTAAGGTTGAATAAACGATCTCATTATTATTTGTTGAAATAGAATAATGAATGCCTACTACTTTATTTTTTTCTACCAGCATCTTATACAAATTTAACTACCAAGTGTTGGCCTTCTTTAAGTTCGATTGTATGAATAAAGTTGACGACAAAAGTATTGCCCTGTTTGGTAAGGGTAGATGGAATGAATGTATCTCCAACTTTACATACAACTTTTGATTTGTTAGTATGCGCATCAAATGAAAATGTATTTAACCCAAGTATTCCAAAATTCACTTTCAAGGAAGCTGTAAATAAATTTTCATTTGATCTTTGTTCATAAGAGCCCCAACCGGTAGCTGCTGTAAAAGGAACTTTACATTTTTCTGGGTTTAATTTAGGAGCAAAACGGATATGTCCATTGGGTCCATCATAATCAAAGCCACAAGCGGAGATAAATGTACCATAGCTTGCCATTGCTCTAGCATAGTGGTCGCTGCATTCAATTTCATTAAACGGATTGCGTTTTTGCGCGTGGTATCGATCATGTATCATTCGAGTAAGTACCAAGGATTCTTCTACCATCCCTTCTGCCATCATATGCGCAGCCACTTGATGTTCAAAGCCACTCATGCACTCATGAAAATAACCAAGTTGCCAGGTTTCATTTTTACCATAAGGCTTTTTCTCATTGCTTGGATTGGTGTTCATGACCATTCCGCCTTCCCCTGCTAAAGCATAAGGGCGCCATCCTCTTCTTTCTTTGATATAGGGTCCAACATCTGGAGTGAAATTATATTTCCATAAGGCCTTCAATGCTGAAATTGTTTTTTCTTTATTTATAATTCTTCCCAGTCCAACTTGATGTGCCCAACTTTGTCCATACACTTGGTCTATATGACAAGTATTGTAAGAGCCCAGCTTTTCTTTGCCTTTGATAGCGTCTGGTTGATGGATGAAATATTCACCATTAAAAAGTTGTAGCTCCATATTCTTAGTTCCATTGGCTACATAGGTAGCGCATTGGGCAGCAAATTCATAGTCTCCCATTTCCTTTGCCATCACCTCACCAGCTTTTACAGCCGCTATACACAAACCAACCAACCAAGCAATTTCACCATCCCATACCGCATCCAATGTATTCTCGATGGGTGTGTCTTCCATTCCATCTTTATTTTTATCTTGATTGATCACCCAAGTAGTAGCCAGTTTAATTTTATTCCAATTTTTTTGTAAGAATTTTTTATCTGGCGACATTTTATGTTCACGAAGAATTCTTAAAATGGTTCCTGCTTGTCCATCTATGGCAGCGGTCTTTACTACTTCTCCTCTGTACCAAATCATACCATCTGGCATAAGTGACATACCTAAATCAATTCTTTCTCTCGTATCACGTTCGATACCAGGAAAAATTCTACCCATTGCTTGCGCGTATTGCCAAACATGCATACAGGTTCCTTCACAACAACCCACCCCTTCCCAAGCATAAAAACGACCAGAATCAAATCGATGCGCCGTAGTGGTTGCGAGCGTTGATATGTTTAAAAAAGTCCTTTCTAAAAACCACCATGGCAATGTAGAGTCATACCAAGTATCTTTCCAATCTTTGGTTTGTGATGCAAGCTTTTTAAAATTGGAATGTACATATTGTAACACTTCCGTTGCATTTTTATACTGTGTATTGTAAAAGCGGCCACTATCCTTAATTACAGGATTTAATAATAAGTTACTAAAATGCCATCCAATGGTAAAATTAGCTGTTACATGTTGGCCTGGGGTAAGTTCATGTTTTGTGCAAATTGAATTTAATAAAGCGCCATCAGCAATTTTCTTTTCAACAAGCTGCTCCTGCTGAATGGTAAAAGAACTTTCAGTTATAGGCAAGCTAAACGAAGTATTTCCAAATGATATTTTATCTAAACTACCAATAGCTAAAGTACCATAGTCGGGTTGCTTTTTTTGATCTGCAACTTTATTTTCTTTGATTGAACTACTTAAAATTTTTGTGGTAGTATCATTATGGCAACCATTAACTCTAATGTCATCAGACTTCGAAGACTTAATAGCTACTTTATTTTCGAGCCATCCTAAAATAGAGACGCTTACATTTTCTTTATTATTATTATTAATGGAAAAAGAATAAATGGTACAAGGCAAGCCAGAATTATTTTCATCCAATGGAATAAAAGGAGAAAACACATCAGCCGAAATATCCAACCCTAATCTATGATCTAGGTAATGAATTTTAGCCATGGGATAAGTTGCTTCAAATACGATCTCATCCCAATCTGCTGCCTCCATTTTTTTTATAATGGTTTTACCCTCTTTGACAATTTTAAAAGCAAAGCCTTGTTCAATAGGACGAATGTTTTTAGCAGGTTGAACATAAGCAGAACCGTCTTGCGGCCTTACTTTTTTTCCAACATGTAAATTTAATTCCCAATCAATTGTTTTAGGGTCTATGCCAGTTTGATTTTCATTAAAAATATCCCAAAGCCACAGTCGGCCATCACCACCCAAATAAACAGTTCCAGTAAAGATGCCTCCAACGGGCATGCCAATATATTGTAATTCGTTTTTAGTTTTTTTATACGACGTTACAAAACCTCTGTGGTACAAAGATTTGATCCAACTTGGATCCAATTTTTTATCGATAGGAATATTATGTAATAAAGGAGATGGCACAAATGGTCCAGCGATTGCTTTTGCAGGATTATAGTAAATACCTGCGGCTAATAAACCTGTATTGTGTAAAAATTTTCTTCTTTCCATAATTTATCAAATAAAAATTATTAACAATTGATACCGCCACTTACTTCAATTCTTTGACCGTTGATCCACTTAGCATCTTCAGAACATAAAAAAGATACAACCCCGCCTAAATCATCTGCTGCACCAACTCTACCTAATGGAGACATATTACCAAGCATGGTTTTAAATTGCGGATTGTTTCTAATGGCTGCATTATTAAAATCAGTTTCTACCGGACCTGGCGCTACTATGTTTGATCTAATTCCTCTTGTTCCTAATTCTTTTGCAAGGTATTTAGTTAATATTTCCATGGCTCCTTTCATAGAGGCATAAACCGAGTAACCTGGATTACTAAAACGAGTGGTGCCAGAAGAAATATTAATGATACTTCCACCATCATTCATTTGCTTAAGTAATTTTTGTGTTAAAAAATAAACGCCTTTAAAATGTACATTTAAAAAATCATCAAACACATCCTCTGTAACATCAACAAAAGGAACCGTCTTACCCATACCTGCATTGTTAATTAAAAAATCAAAATGAGTGGTATTAAAATTTTCTTTTAAAATAGTATGTACATTTTCCACAAAGGCATCTAAACTATTAAAGGCACTCATATTTAAATGAGCAATAGCCCCTTTAGCGCCCAATGATTCAATTTCTTTTACTGTATCTATCGCCATTTCCTTATTGGTATTATAAGTAACTATAACATCGATATTTTTTTTAGCTAAACTCAAAGCCATATCTTTTCCCAATCCTCTACTTCCGCCAGTTACAAT
>CAINFN010000194.1 GCA_903848125.1 uncultured Bacteroidota bacterium | reverse complement strand
GAATACCAAACAATCAAAAGGCGAAGCAAATTTTGCCATGGCTGCTTAATTCAGTGAATTAACTTCCATTTTGGTCGAGAGAGAAGGCAGGCCTGTTGCCCGCTCCTCAGCCTAATTAAAAACAAAACAGGATGCGATAAAAGTAGGCTGTGCCTTTTATTTAAGTACCATTCAGCTAAGTAGTAAATTGGTTTGTGTTTTTCCTGTTTACCGCCGACAAGTAATAAAACAATAAGCATGTAGAAGATCAATGGTAACATTGTTTGGACAGGGGTTCGACTCCCCTCGACTCCACTAATGGACTTTATGAGTTCAATTATGCTCGCCCCTGCATAAAGCGCAGGGGCTCGCTTTTGCCACAAATTCAAAGCTCAATCCACAATTCAAAGTCGTTTAATAGGCTTTGCTGTATAGTGTTTCATTTAAGGCTTCAAATAAGTGAGACATTAAAGAGTTACTGATTAGTAAGTTAGTAGTTCAATCTTGGACGGCAAAAAGCAATCTAATTTTCAGTTGGATTATTAACACCCCATTTTTTTAATCTTGGGAAAAGTCCAACAAAAGTCCAACAAACAGCCTCAAACTATTTGATTTCAAATCATTTATAAAAATCAAGTATTATGGCTAATGTAAAGTTTAACTACTTCCTTAAATCAAAATTCAACAATCAAAATCAGCAACCCATTGTATTAACCATTACAATGGGTTATGATAGAACACAAGTTTTTACTGGACTATGGATTGCTAGCACCAAGTGGAATAATAGAACAAAGCGACTTAAAGGTTTAGACGATGAAAGTAAAACCATAAACGATACTTTGCTTACGCTTTTGTCTAAAGCTCGTCAGGTTTCCAATGAGTTATTAGTATCAGGACAGCCATTTAATCCTAATACCATCAAGGAGAAGCTTAAAAACGGGTTTCGTAAGAATTTAGGAGTGGTAGAAGCCTTTGAGCTTTTTCTTGAAAGAATGGAAAAACTTATTCCTTCAAAATATACTCGCTCAACATTGGTAAAATATACTAATACCAAAGTAAGAGTTCAAGAATTCATTAAAAAGAAGATAAGACGAAATGATATATACCTGTATGAACTTGATACGCTGTTTATGGAGGATTTTGATTTATGGTTGCGTGAAACCTACAAGGTTTCCCATAATACTATATACAAAACTTGGCAAAGATTTTCAAGATTTCTTAAATTTGAAATCTCTCGTGGTAATCTTGACAAATACCCATTCATAGACTATGAAATAAAGATGGAAGTAAAGCAAGGGCACTATCTAACTTACGAGGATATCCGCAAAATTGAAAATTTAGAAATTGACTTGCCAAGATTGAGACAAGTGCAGTTGCTTTGGATATTTTGTGTTTATACAGGTTTAGCTTATGCAGATGTTGAAAAAGCAAAAGAAGCAGATTTACAAATTGATGCTAATGGAGTTTATTGGCTCAAAGCATTTAGATTGAAATCTAAAACGAGAGTGTCTGTACCATTGATTTCAAATGCTATTAAATGTATGGACTTACTTCGCAATGGAGAATTTGCAATTAGAAAAGATAGATTATTACCCGTAAAAAGTAATGTTCGATTGAACTATGAAATAAAGCAACTTGCTTCAATGGCAAGGGTTGATAAACCAGAATTAGTGACTTGGCATGTTGCTCGTAGAAGCACAAGTAGTCTAATGATGCAAGCTAATATACCATTACAAATTTTGCAAAAGGTGCTTTCACATAAGTCACTTTCAACCTCATTACAATATTACTCTCATGTTGATGATTCACAAGTAAGTAGTGCTATGAAATTATTAGATGAAAGATTGAATAAAAAATAGGAGAGTGGTAGTTTAGTAACTCTTTAATGTCTCACTTATTTGAAGCCTTAAATGAAACACTATACAGCAAAGCCTATTAAACGACTTTGAATTGTGGATTGAGCTTTGAATTTGTGGCAAAAGCGAGCCCCTG
>CAINFN010000193.1 GCA_903848125.1 uncultured Bacteroidota bacterium | reverse complement strand
TGTCTAAGGCTTTAGAAAAGCCAACAATGCCGTATACGTTTTCGGTGCCTGCTCGCATATTCCTTTCTTGTGCACCACCGTGTAGTAAAGGATCTATTTTAATATTTTCATTGATATATAGGAGACCTACCCCTTTTGGACCATGAAATTTGTGGCTTGCACCAGTTATAAAATCAACTGGGGTATTGCTTAAATCAAATGCAAAATGTCCAACTGTTTGAACTGTATCGCTGTGAAAGTAGGCGTTGTGTTTTTTACATATAGCACCAATTTCAAAAAGGTCTATCATATTACCAATTTCATTATTGGCATGCATAATACTAACAATTGCCTTGTTGGGATGACTGTTCAATAATATTTCAAGATGTGCAGTATCAATATGCCCATTGGGTAAAATTTGTACAAAGCTTAGTTGTACATTTTCTTTTTTAGCCAAATGTTGAACAGTATGTAAAGTAGCATGGTGCTCAATGGGAGAACTTATAATATGAGTACAACCTAAATTTTCAATGGCGGCATGAAGAATTGTGTTGCTACTTTCGGTACCACCACTTGTAAAAAAGATTTCAGCAGGGCGGGCGCCTAAATTTTTAGCCACTAGTTTTCTAGCTTGTTCTATAGCCATTCTTGTTTCACGACCATAACTATAAATAGAAGATGGATTTCCAAATTGTGCACTTAAATAAGGCATCATCGACTCAAGTACCACCGGATCTAGAGGGGTAGTGGCTGCATTGTCAAAATAAATTCTATCCATCTGGCTAAATTACTTAATTGTTTCAATAGTTGAAATAATATCCAATGCTAATTTATCAGCACCGGCCTGTGTGGGCGACTCTGTATAGACACGTATGACAGGTTCAGTATTGCTTGACCTAAGGTGTACCCACTCGTTTTCAAAGTCAATTTTCAATCCATCCTCTTTATTAATTGAGTAGGCTTTAAATTTATTTTCAAGGGTGCTAAAAATTTTGGACAATGAAGTGCTTGCCTCTAAATCAATTTTTTTCTTACTCATAAAATAAGCCGGATAACTAGCTCTTAAAGCAGAAGCAGTGAGTTTAGTTTTAGCCAAATGGGTTAAAACTAAAGCTATTCCAATAAGGGCATCTCTGCCATAATGTAAATCGGGTACAATAATACCGCCATTGCCTTCGCCGCCAATGACCGCATTTTCTTGTTTCATTTTAGTAACCACATTCACTTCTCCAACAGCGCTAGCAAAATAAGTGCAGCCATATTTTTCGGTAATATCTCTCAATGCCCTTGTAGAAGATAAGTTGCTCACCGTACTTCCTTTTTTATTTTGTAAAATATAATCAGCAACGGCTACTAAAGTATATTCTTCGCCAAATAAATTCCCATCCTCACTTACAAAACATAAACGGTCCACATCCGGGTCCACTGCAATTCCTAAATGTGCTTTTTTATTTAAAACTGTTGTACATAATTCGGTTAAATGTTCTTTGAGTGGTTCGGGGTTGTGTGCAAATTCACCATTCATTTCGGCATTCAACACTGTGATGTTTTCTACTCCAATTGCCTTTAATAATGCTGGCACTGCAAAAGCACCAGAACTATTGATGGCATCTACTACCACCGAAAAATTGGCCAATTGAATGGCTGCTGTATCAATCAGCGCATTTTTAAGAATGGCTTCGATATGTTTTTCTAAACTATTATTATTGATAATTACTTTTCCTAATTGGTCAATTGGGGCATAATTAAAATCTTCATTAGCTGCAAGGTTTAAAATTGTTTCGCCTTCTTTTGCACTTACAAATTCTCCTTTGTCATTTAATAATTTTAAAGCATTCCATTGTTTAGGATTGTGGCTAGCAGTTAAAATGATTCCGCCGTCGGCTTTTTCAAAAACCACCGCCATTTCAACGGTAGGTGTCGTACTTAAACCTAAATGAATTACATCTATTCCTAAGGCAAGTAGGCTTTGCTCCACCAAAGATTCCACCATTTCGCCACTAATTCGACCATCTCGGCCCACGACTACCTTTTTTCTACCAGGGGCTTTATTGATTAGCCAGCTACCATAGGCAGAAGCGAATTTGACAATGTCTATGGGAGTAAGGTTATCGTTGGGTTTTCCTCCAATAGTGCCTCTGAATCCTGAAATACTCTTAATAAGTGACATAGCTAGTCTTTTTACTTTAAAATTGGTTCGGCAAATTTACTTTAAATTTTTACACTTCCTTGTATCTTTATGCCATGATACAAGACTTTTGGGCATCCATCATAAAGGCAGACCAATCTTTATTTGAACATATTAATGGACAATGGACTTGCTCTTTTTTAGATTCAATGATGCCTTGGGTGCGTACCTCGGAACATTGGTTTCCTATGTATGTGGTTTTATTGGGGTATTTATTTTACAAGTGGGGATGGAAAGCTTTGAAATGGATCCTTGCCATTGCTATAACCATTGGCGTATCGGATCAAGTAAGTAGTTTTTTCTTCAAGCCATTTGTACATCGTTTAAGACCATGTGCCGA
The DNA here is from genome assembly GCA_903848125.1 of uncultured Bacteroidota bacterium. GTDB lineage: Bacteria > Bacteroidota > Bacteroidia > Chitinophagales > Chitinophagaceae > Sediminibacterium. The sequence goes on along the minus strand of CAINFN010000193.1, from coordinate 6,758 downwards.
TCCGGCTATGTTGCATCAAGCTAAATTATTGATTGGCGCTTGTCCTACCAGTTTTAGTTTTACTTCCTCTCATGCCACCAATCATTTTGCATTGGCTATGTTTATAATGATGACTTTACAACCGCTATTAAAAAAATATACTTATTTATTTTTTGTTTGGGCAGGACTCATTTCCTATGCACAAATTTATGTAGGGGTGCACTATCCATTAGATGTTTTAGTAGGTACTTTAATTGGCATCACCTTGGGTTATACTTTTGCTAAGCTGTATCTAAAATGGAATGATAAGCTCACTATAAGTAGTCATTAGTTTTTACTTATTGATGTGCTGAGGCCTTGTAAGTGCTCCACTTTTCAATGACTGCTTGCATGTCGGTGGGCAAAGGGCTATCAAAAACAATTTTCTCTTCGGTAGTTGGATGTATAAAGCCAAGGGTTTGAGCGTGCAGTGCACATCTTGGGCAGGCTTCAAAACAATTGTCTACGAATTGTTTGTATTTGGTATAAATAGTTCCTTTTAAGATTTTATCTCCACCATATTCGAAATCATTGAACAGCGTATGGCCAATGTGTTTCATGTGTACTCTTATCTGATGCGTACGGCCTGTTTCTAAAATACAGGACACTAAAGTAACATAGTTATAGCGTTCAATTACTTTGAAATGGGTAATGGCATGTTTTCCAATTTCTTCATCAGGATAAGCGTCAAACATTTTTCTATTTGATTTGTGGCGAGCAATATTGGCCACAATGGTTCCTTCCTCTTGTTCCATATTGCCCCATACCAAAGCAACATATTTTCGTTCTACTGTATGATTAAAAAATTGTTTCGCCAAATGACTTGCTGCTTCTGGGGTTTTGGCAAGTACAATTAAACCAGTCGTATTCTTGTCAATACGATGTACTAAGCCAAAACGTGGTAAAAGTTCTTCATTCAAATCTGGATTTTGGGAAAGCAAATGATGCGCTACTCCGTTTAATAAAGTGCCCGTATAATTTCCAATGCCAGGGTGTACGACCATATTAGATGGCTTGTTTATTACCATTACCGCCTCATCTTCATAAACAATATCCAAATTCATCGCCTCTGGTTTAAGCTCGGTATATTCTGGATTAATAATACTTAAATAAACCACTTCATCACCTGGCCTGGTTTTGTAATTGCTTTTAACCACTTTGCCATTGACTGTTAAGAATCCTGCGTCAATGCCATTTTGTAATTTATTTCTGGTGATGCCTTCAATTCTTACTTGCACCCATTTATCGATACGTGTGGGGGCTTGTCCTTTGTCTACTATAAAGGTAGATCGCTCATATAAGGACTCATTATTTTCTTCTTGTATTAGATCTTGTGCTTCAGACATGTTGCAAAAGTAAGATATTGCGGCTTAGTTTGTAACTTTGCTTCATGCGTCAAAAAGTGGTATTTGAAGATTTGGGTATTCGTTCCTATCAACCCACCTGGGATTATCAAGAGGCCTTACTCTTGAAAAACACTCAAATTAAATGGGCTGCTAGGCAAAATGAACAAGAGGTAACCACTTCGGCTACTGAAAATCGTTTGTTGTTGGTGGAGCATCCTCCGGTTTTCACCTTGGGTAAGAGTGGTAAGAGGGAGCATGTTTTGGTAACAGACAATCAACTTCAAAATTTAGGCATTGAGTTTTTTCATATCAATAGAGGAGGGGATGTCACGTATCATGGATGGCAACAATTGGTGGGGTATCCCATATTGGACTTAGATAAATTCAAAACCGACTTAGGTTGGTATTTAAGAAGCCTTGAGCAAGTGATTATTGAAGTACTTGCAGAATACGGAATACAAGGCGAACGAAGTGCAGGAGAAACGGGGGTATGGTTGCAACCGAATGATCCATTTTTAGCAAGAAAAATTTGTGCGATGGGTATCAAATGTAGTCGATGGATCACTATGCATGGCTTTGCATTAAATGTGAATACCGATTTAGCCCATTTTGAATTGATAGTGCCCTGCGGAATCCAAGGTAAAACAGTCACATCATTAGAAAAGGAATTGGGGCATAAAGTGGATTATGAAGAAGTGAAAGAAAAAATAAAAAAACATTTCGAGTTAGTTTTCGAATGCGATTTTATTCAAGCTTAATAAAGCAAGCTATTAGCTGGCAAAGATCTATTTCCTTGCAAGCCTCCGCTGTGTATGATGACTATTTTGCTATTGGTTTTAAAGTAATTTTCTTGCAGGAGTTTTTTAACAGCAAAAAATAGTTTTCCAGTATATACAATATCGGTAGGAATTTTTTCGGTGGTCCAGAGTTCATTCATAAATTGAAGTAGTGCTGGACTTGTTTTTGCATAACCACCTTCATCAAATTGATGCAATAGGGACCAAGGGGTTTGTAGATTTACAACCAAAGCACTGATTTCCTTTTTAATCGTGTTTTCATTTTTTAAAATAGGAATGCCAATGATTTGTTGATGTGCAGCCGCACCATTAATTAAACCAGCAAGCATCGTGCCAGTTCCCACTGCACAAATAAGGGTATCGAAACTACTCATGTCATTAGCACTATGTATACTGGAAGCGCCTTGTGCACCAAGTATTCCATAACCACCTTCATCAATAAAATAGCGGTCAGTTTTGTGTTTATATTTTTCAAGTAATTCGTTTTTTATTGCTTGAAAATTAGTTCTGCCAATAAATTCAAGGTGCATTCCATAAGCAACTGCTTCTTGAAGGGTAGGCGTAATGGGCTCGTTTAAATTAGACCTGACATAACCAATACTTTTAAGTTTATTCTGTTTTGCAGTAAAGGCAAGTGCTACTAAATGATTTGAATAAGGGCCACCAAAACTAGCAATGGTATTGATAGATTGGTCTAATGCTGCTTGAATATAAAACCTTAGTTTAAACCATTTATTACCACTTACAATAGGATGAATCTCATCTAATCTTAGGGTACTCATTTGGTAATGATCGTTACTAAAAGAGGAAAGAAATTGTATGGAAGCTTTTGGGTTCAATGTTTTTCTATTTAATCAAAATCAGCTATTTTTACTCGATGTATTTATAGCTGTGATGGTAAAAATACTATTTTAATACTTTGTAAAAATTTGAAATAAAAATGGCACCTACTTTAGTGATTTTGGCAGCTGGTATGGCGAGCAGATATGGAAGTATGAAACAAACGGAGGGTTTTGGTCCTACTGGAGAGACCATCATGGAGTATTCTATATACGATGCCATCCGAGCTGGTTTTGGAAAAGTGGTATTTATTATTAGAGCAGATTTTGCAGAAGCCTTTAAAAAAGTAATAGAGCCCAAGTTGGCTGGAAAAATTCAAATAGCTTATGTATATCAATCTATAGATAAATACACTAAAGGGTATGCCTACCCAACCGATCGCGTAAAACCATGGGGTACTGCACATGCTTTATTGTGTTGTAAAGAGGAAGTGAAAGAAGCTTTTGCTATTATTAATGCAGACGATTATTATGGAAAAGAGGCCTATGAATTAGCGTATACTTTTTTAACAAAGGAATGTAACGAAAAAACAAGTTGCATTCTTGGCTATGAATTAGCCAATACTTTAAGTGAAAACGGAACAGTAAGCAGAGGTGTTTGTGCTATCAATGAGCAAGGTTATTTAAACTCCATCAACGAGCGCACAAAAATATATCGAAAACAAGATGGTCAAATTGTCTTTGAAGAGAATGAACTAGAAACACCATTGAAAGAGGATACTAGAGTAAGTATGAATTTTATGTGCTTCGCACCTGGGTTTATTAATTTATGTGAACAAGAGTTTACTCTTTTTTTACAGTCAAAGGGGCAGGAGTTAAAATCTGAATATTATATCCCTTATGTGGCTGGCCGATTTAAAGAATTAGGATTGGGTCAAGTAAAAGTAATACCCAACAATGCTAAATGGTTTGGAGTTACTTATAAAGAAGATGCGCCAGGGGTAAAAGCCAATATTGATGCCTTGGTGGCTACTAAAGTATATCCTACTAACCTTTGGTAAATTTAAGCCGTTTGTCTTAGTTGTAAGATCGAACGCTAAATATATAAGGCTTTAAATTATTTATTTGAACCTTTCTATTGGTTGAAATAGCATGCTCTACTTTAGTGACGTGTAGTTTTACATCCGCTTTTCCATTTAATTCATCATCCTCTTTAACAGAAGCAATGAGGTCGATAATTTTATTTGATTTGATAGCAAATGCAACGCCCACAGCTAATTTTTCTCTCGTGCTTATAATTCCAATTAATTCATTTTTGTCATTGAACAAGGGGGCTCCTGAACTACCAGGGTTAGCACTAATTTGTATTTGATAGGAGCTACTGTCACCCGCATACCCTTTTTGAGCGCTTAAATAGCCTTTACCATATACAATATCATTATCGTTACGTGGGTAACCTAGGGTAAAAATTTCTTCTCCTAAGTCGCTCATTTTTTTACGAATAGTAAATGGAATTTTAGCTGGTTCGGCAAAATCTTTGTCTTCAATTTTTAATAAAGCAAGATCTATATTTTTATCAGCGTAAATAATACTGGCATGTAATTCTTGTCCTAAATTATTAATCACTATGGCACCATTGCCTTTAAGCACGTGGGCATTGGTAATAATAAAACCTTTTGGATCAATTAAAAAGCCTGAACCACCACTAACAAGGGTAGCATTTTCAGGTATTTTAGATTTTACTTCATTTAAAAGATGTCCCTGAGCTTGCTGATTTTTTTTTATGACTTCAATATCTTTACTTAATTGTAATAATTGGTTGCCATTTAAGCTGGGCGAAAAATACATGATTAAGGCAGAAGTAGTTACAGCAATAAAACCACCTACTGATGCAGCAATTGCAGTCACTCTTTTATATTTATTCCAAAGTTGAATCATTTTTGCTTTGGAAGGCACGGCACTGTCTATGGTCCATTCACCAGCCGCTAATAAATGTTCAAATGTTTTTTTGGTTAATTTGGTATAATTGCGTCTAACTACATAATTTTCCATATGTTGTAAAAACATGCTGTGCTCTATCACCATTTGATCAATCTCGGGTGTATTTTTTCGAATGGTTTCAAATAATTCCATTTCTTGATCAGACATTTCGCCGGTCAAATATTTTTCTATCGTTTCTAATAATTTTATGTCTTCCATAATAAAATCAATCTTCAAATTTTCTTAATCTCCAATATTATATTGCGTAAAAAATAACTTCTTTAAACGCATTAAGCATTTGTATTTCTGATTCTTCGCATTGTCTGCATTTGTATAGCCAAAATCTTTAGCTAATTCCTGCATGCCCTTTTTGTTGATATAGTAGCCTTCCAATAAACTCTTACATGGTTCTCCTAAACTATGTAAGGCTCGATCCATAATTGCAAAAGCCGCATCCTGTTTTTCGAAAGCAACCAAATCATCCTCTACCGAAATACTTTCCTCTTCTACCAGTAAGGGGCTGCTGTATTTACCAATTTGATGCAAGCGTTTTAGCCATAAATGCTTGCATATTGAAAAAAGGTAAGTTTTAATTTGACAGGTGAGCACAAACGAATTGGATTGTACCTTTTCATAAAGGGCAATCATTGCTTCCTGAAAAACATCCCTAGCATCATCGAAAGAGCCATTGTTATTTAAAACAAAGTGCTGAATCATACTAAAATGACGTTGATAAAGGGCTTCCACCGCTTTGGAGTCATTATTTGCTAACCCTTTTAAAAGGGCTTGTTCATTTAATTCAGCTTTCAAGAGATTAATACTTAATTGGTGTAAATGTAACCCAAAATAGACTCTTTTTTAGTTTTTTAAGCTAAGGAGGTTACCTTTTTGAAGTTTTGGTATTAAGGGTATATTAATCATTAAAAACTAATCCAAATGAAAAAAGTATTCGCAATTTTCGCTATCGCTGCATTAGCTGCTTGTGGTGGTGCTTCAACTGAAGTTAAAAAAGATACTGCAGTTGCTGCTGTAGACACTGCAAAAGCTATGACTGTTGATACTGCTGCAAAAGCGGTTGATACTGCTGCAAAAGCAAAATAAATAATTGAACTGTTGGGAGGTTGATGGATCAGCCTATGTTGCCAACTAACAGTTATTGAACCTTCTTAAATGGCAACAATCGTTTAACCGCCCTGATTTATCGGGGCGGTTTTGCTTTGCACCTAATAGGCGAGACCCCTACATTGTGCGAGGTTAATAAAACCTTAAAAGCGACTATTTGTTAGTTTTTAGACGTAAAAATGGAAACATTTTTGACAGATAGCCTATTTTAACCTACCTTTGTTGTAAGATGAAAGCAAATATTAACAACTGGTTTTACTTTTTCTTTTATTTCTACTTTAAACAAAGTAGCCGGGTAGTATTTGTAAAAGCGTAAACGAAATAACTAAATATACAATCCCGGCCCACAAAGCCGGGATTTTTTTATGAATAAAAAGGTAACGATACAAGGGTATGAAGGAAGTTTCCACCAGGTGGCGGCTAGGCATTTTTTTGGTAAAAATGTAGAGGTCATCACTTGTGATACTTTTAGAAAAGTGATCCAAATTGGTTCAGATGCTAAACAAGCAGATGGAGCAGTGATGGCCATTGAAAATTCTATTGCAGGTAGTATTTTGCCTAATTATAATTTATTACAAAAAAGTAAGTTGCAAGTTATTGGTGAAGTGTATTTATCTATTAGCCAAAATCTTTTAACTTATCCAGGTGTAAAATTAGAAGATATTAAAGAAGTGCATAGTCATCCCATGGCTATCTTACAATGTTTGGATTATTTA
>CAINFN010000192.1 GCA_903848125.1 uncultured Bacteroidota bacterium | reverse complement strand
CTTTTTCTTAAAACTAAAACTCCATTTGGATTGATGGTCCATTTTTTTTGATTTAATATAAAATAGGATGGATTCCATTTTATGGAAATACCATCAGAATAGGTATGTACTAATGTATTTAAATCAACTTTTTCTAAAGCGCTCTTACTTATGCCTGATATATTGATAGTCGAAATATCTTTACTGCTATGAATAGTTATTTTAGCATCCGAAAAGCTGGTCGTATCAGTTAAATTAATCGCGCCTGCTGTTACAAATAAATGCAGCGAGTCCTTAGTTCCATTGCCTGTAACTTCACCACCTTTAATAGCATAGGCATTCCAACTAGCATATGGGAATTTACCCTTTAAATTAATGCTTTGATTTTCGGTATTGATAGATCCTGCTAGGGAAATATTATTGAAGCCCGAAAATGATTTATCAAACAATCTGATATAAGGTTCAAAGTAATTAGTCTTTAATTGTATTTTAAAAACTTGATTGCTGGCGGTATTTTTAGGTGCTGGTATATAGGTGGGTAAATAGCGCTGCATAAAGTATTGCACACTTACAGGTAAGTGTAAAATATTAAACTTGCCAATGATACTAGCTTGAATGTCATCACTTGATATGCTCAATTTTTTTTCTCCATTTACAATACTAGACTGTATGGATAAGGAGTCAAAATTTACGGAGGTAGTAGGGGATTTCAATTTCCCATTGTAAAATTTAGCATAACCTATAAAGTTATCTATACTATCTCCTTCAAAATTAATATCAATTAGCCCGGTAAGTTGAGTACTATTATTAGCAATATGTAGCTTATCTAAATTGGCATACAATAAATCCCCAATGGCATTAATTTTAGGCTTGCCTTTATTAAAAATTAGTTCTAAATTACTAATTAGGCTAATATTAGGATCTTTTATACTTAACGTCCCATTGAATGATCTTTTTTGAAATACACCATTAGTACTAATATTTGAATAACTATACTTATTAAAATCAATAGAGTCAATGTTCCCTTTTATATTCGTTTTTAAGTTGTCTATATTAAAAGAGCTACCAGCAACGGTTCCTTTGAAATTTAATAATCCCAAAGCGGGTGCATTCAGTATTTTACCAATATTTAAATGATTCGTGCTAATACTACCTTCATAGCTGGGTTCTTTATTTTCTGGAAATTTTAGCCTTATTTCTGTAGCAATGGAACCCAATGGAAATTCTATTTGACCTTTTGTTGCAAAATCATAGAAGGTACCTTTAAAATCTCCGTTGAAATGTAGGTTGTTGATACTATCTATATTTATATTAGTTGATTGTTTCAAATTGGGTAACCAGTTCGCTAAATCTCTGTAACTGGTGCTGGCTTCTACATTACTAAAGTTAATAAGGGTGTTTCGCATGTCAGGGATACCTTGCATGGAGAAGCTGCCTGACACAATGGAGTTGTTGTACTTAGCATAAAAATCTTTTGTTTCAAAATTGGCCACTGTTCCATTAAAATGAAAGCTAGTGGTTAGCTTTTTATGAAACGAGGACATAGTAGGTGTAAAGTAAGCGATATCGTCTGTGGCTACAGCTGCATTAATCAAATGAGCTTTCATCGTTACTCTTTGAATATAATCATTGAAATCATAGCCAAAGTCATGGTACTGCATGGCATAATAGTTTTCAATGGTACTATTATTGGTAACTAAATGTAGTGCACTAAATTCCATTATTTCAGGAGTTAGTTTAAAATTAGTTAGCAGCTTTTTTATTTCAAATCCTGATTGTTCTTTAACACTTAAATTAACTTTTGCTTGGATGGTATCTTTATTAAAGGAAATGTTTTTCAAGTTTGCATTAAGCTCATTCATTCGAATGTGATTGCCATCAAAATAGGTGGTTGGAATATGGTATCCGTTTTCTATCCAAAATTTTCCTTGTACCACCTGAATCTCGTTGGCCCATAGGTACAAATTATTGGGATTGAAATAATTTTCACCTTTTTTTCTTTTGTTAGGTATACTTTTTTCAATGGGACCATTCCCTTTATAGGATTGAATAATATAAGTAGGTTTATTTACAATTACTTGGTCTATTAAAATGCTGTCTTTTTTGAAGGATCGAATGTTGACTAATACATTTTTTGCAACAAAGTCCATATTTTGACCTCCCCAATGATCTGTTTGTTTAAATGTTAGATTGGAAAAATCTATTTTTTGAAAG
>CAINFN010000191.1 GCA_903848125.1 uncultured Bacteroidota bacterium | reverse complement strand
TTAATTTTGTAAAATATCCTTTCTTAGCCTCTCATCCACATTATGTGATTGCTAAAAAACAAATGAATAATGGTGGAGGTATTGTTTGTTTTGAAATCAAAGGAGGACTTGAAGCAGGCCGTCATTTTTTAAACCATTTAAAAATGTTATCGCTTACTGCTAATTTAGGTGACACAAGAAGTATAGCATCCCACCCTGCTAGCACTACACATTCAAAACTTTCACCAGCAGAAAGAGATGCGGTGAGTATTAGCGATGGCTTAATAAGAATATCGGTGGGCCTTGAACATAGAGAAGATATATTGGCTGATATATTACAAGCACTAGACGCCTAATTTTACTATTTTATTCTATTTATTATGCCCCTTCCTAGGGGCATTTTACATTATTTTAAGTATATTGAAATCGCAAAAAAAGATTGAATTATGAAAACTAAAATTGGTGTTTTATTATCCTCTATGATGTTTTTACAATATTATGTTTGGGGTGCCTGGTATGTGACCATGGGAACCTATATGGGCGAAATGCTAAAATCTACAGGAGTAGATATTGGAGCTGCTTATAGTGCTGGGGCCATTGCCACCATCATTAGTCCATTTTTTGTGGGCATGATTGCCGATCGTTTTTTTGCAGCTCAAAAAATTATGGGCGTATTACATATTGTAGGCGCAGCCCTTTTATTCTATGCTACGCAAGTAACCAATACCGGTTTTTATTGGGTCATATTGGTTTACTCATTAATGTATATGCCTACCATTGCCTTGAGCAACAGTGTGGCTTTTGCTCAAATGACTGATCCAGGAAAACAATTTCCTTGGATACGCGTTTTTGGCACATTAGGTTGGATTGCTGCAGGACTAATCATTAGTAAATTAGGTATTGAAAAAACAGCTGGTACTTTTCAAGTAGCAGCCATCGTTTCAGTTATTTTAGGACTACTTAGTTTTGCGCTTCCTAATACACCACCCAAAGCAAAAACAGAAAAAGTATCTGCATCAGGTATTATTGGCATGGACGCTTTGGTCTTATTTAAAACAAGATCTTTTTTAATTTTCTTTATTTCTGCTATTGCTATTTGTATTCCTTTGTCTTTTTATTATGGCTTTGCGAATCCGTTCTTAAATGAAATTGGATTAGAAAATGCCGCTGGCAAAATGACGATGGGACAAATGTCAGAAGCCTTATTTATATTAGCCATTCCTTTTATGTTTAATAAAGTGGGTGTAAAGAATATGCTTATTTTAGGAATTAGTGCATGGTTACTTCGTTACTTATTTTTTGCGTATGGCAATATGGACCATAGTTGGATGTTGTATGCTGGTATTATTTTACATGGCGTGTGTTATGACTTTTTCTTTGTTACAGGATACATGTATACTGAGAAAAAAGCTGGCGAAAAATTTAAAAATGCTGCACAAGGCTTATTTACTTTTGCCACTTATGGCGTAGGTATGTTTATAGGTACTTGGTACAGTGGCTTTGTAGTAGATCAAAATAAAACTGCAAGCAATGCAATAGCAGGTGCCGCTGCACACAATTGGACTTCGATATGGCTCACCCCTGCCGCCATTGCAGGTGCTGTATTAATTGCCTTTATTTTGTTTTTTAATGAGAAAAAAGAAACGGCAACTGTTGCTTAAAGTATTTAAAAATAAATTAATTATAAAATCTAAAAATTAGTAAAGATGCGAATTGCAATGTTAGGTGCAGGATTTATTGGTCGTTTTTATGCCGATGCTCTGCAAGGTTACAGAAGTAAAGATAAAGTAGTAAGTATTTATGCCAGACGTGAAGAGTCTGCCACAAAATTTGCTGCAGATTACAAATGTGCACATTGGACCACCGAAATGGAAGAAGCCATTGCACACCCCGATGTAGATGTAGTATGTATTGCCCTTCCCAACGATATTCATGAAATGGCGGTAATGCTTTGTTGCAAACATAAAAAAGCAGTCATGACCACCAAGCCTTTAGGACGTAATGGTGAAGAAGCAAAAAGAATGTTGATTGCTGTGGAAGAAGCCGGCATATTCAATGGCTATTTAGAAGACTTGGTGTATACGCCTAAATTTATTAAAGCCAATCAATCTGTGAAGGAAGGTGCAGTAGGAAGAATTTTATGGGCAAAGTCTCGTGAAACACATCCTGGCCCACACAGTGAATGGTTTTGGAACATTGAACAAGCTGGTGGTGGATGTATTTTAGATTTAGGCTGTCATTGTGTTGAAATTTCACGCAGTTACATTGGGAAAGATATCAAACCCATTGAAGTCATGTGCTGGGCAGATACGCAAGTGAAACCTATTGATGCCGAAGACCATGCTATTGGATTGGTTAAATATGAAAATGGTGCGATTGGACAGTTTGAAGTAAGCTGGACATTTAGAGGCGGATTGGATTTAAGAGATGAAGTGATGGGAACAGAAGGTACGATTTGGATCAATAGTTTTTTAAGAACCGGTTTTGAAATGTTCACTACAGGAAAAGGCGGAGATTATATTTCAGAAAAATCGGAAAGCAATAGTGGATGGTTGTTTCCAGTAGGTGATGAATTAAATGAATTGGGTTATAACCATATGTTCATGGATATGTTTAATGCTATGGAAAAAGGGGAAGCGCCAAAAGAAACTTTTTATGATGGCTATGTGGTAAACTGTATTTTAGATGCCGCTTATAAATCGGCTAAAACAAAATTATGGGAGCCCGTTCAATTAGATGTATGGAGAGGTAAAACGGGGTTGACTAAAGAAAGTCATTTAGTGGAGTATGATAAAGATCATTATTTAATTAAAGAAGAAATGACTCATTATGGTGCTAAAAAATTAATCCTAAAACATAAAACCACAGGAAAAATTACCGAGCAAGAAATTAAATAAAGTTATTTAACACAAATAAAAAGCAGCCGCTACTTTAAGTTGGCTGCTTTTTTTATTTTAGGATCCACAAACTCCCAGTCTAAAACTTGTGGGTGTTGGTGCTGTGAGGTAGCAATTTCCTTCATCTTTTCAATGATATTTAAATTAGCTGCTGCCATATTATTTTTTTCAAGCGGATCCATTTCTATATCAAATAATTCCCAATTGCCCTGTGGATTTTTAAGCACATTTACTTTTACCCCTTTCCATTTCCCAATTCTAACTGCTATCTGTCCTCCATTTTCAGGATATTCAAAATACATAAACTCACGAGCAGTTTGTGTAGTAGGTTTATCTAACAATGTAGGCAACAAAGAAACCCCGTCTATATTTTTTACAGGCTTACCAGTTAGTTCTGCCAAGGTGGGCATGATATCGTATTGTACTGATAATAAATTGGAACTCGTATTTGCTTTTATCTTTCCAGGCCATCTAGCAATAAAAGGAACTTTAATTCCTCCTTCATATAAATCCATTTTTAATCCGCGAAGCCCACTCACGCTGTTAAAGAATTTTACATCTACCCCCGCTGAGAAAGTAGCACCGTTATCACTTGAAAACATAATGATGGTATTGTCATCTAATCCCAATTTTTTTATTTTTTCTAAAATAATGCCTACTTGATCATCTAAAAAAGTAATCATTGCTGCATAAGTAGAAAGTGGATATTTATTGGGCGCATAGCCCTTATCACCATAATAGGGTTGTTCCTGAAATTGTCCAATGTATTTTTTTACATATTCTTCTGGCGCTTGTAATGATAAATGCGGAATGGTATAAGGTAAATAAAGAAAAAATGGATGCGCTTTATTTTTGTCAATAAAAGCCAATGCCTTTTCAGTCATTTTTGCTGGGGCATAGTCCTTGCCACGATATTTTTCAAAATCAGCATCGGTAGCTGTTTTTGGATCAATAGAAGAATGTACATTGATAACGGGATTGTTTAAACTATCCCATTTGTCATTTTCCCATAAATGAGTTGGATAATAATTATGTGCTTGTTTTTGATCTAGGTATCCATAGTAATAATCAAATCCTTGTTTAAGTGGACTACCCGAAGTTCCTGTCACACCCATACCCCATTTACCCACAAAGGCAGTACGATACCCTCTTTCTTTTAGCATCGCTGCCACGGTATAAGCCCCTTCCTGCATGGGCATTTGACCTCCTTCTTCATTGTCTGCGAAACCGCCTAGTTCATAATTACCTCTAATGTAAGCATGTCCTGGATTTTTCCCTGTCATCAACATACATCTCGAAGGTGCACATACTGGAGCACTGCTATAATGTTGTGTGAAACGCATCCCCTCTTTGGCCATTTGATCTAAGTGAGGAGTACTTATTTTTTTTTGACCATAAGATCCTAATTCACCATAGCCCAAGTCATCGGCGTAGATATAAATAATATTTGGTTTGGCTTGTTTAGTTTGAGCAGTGCTACTCAAAAATAGGACCAATGATAGCGATACAATAATGAACTGTAATAAATGTTTTCTCAATGTTTAATTTTTAAAGATGGTAGCAATTTTTATAATACCCATTTACTTTTAGATTCTATTTCTGTTTAACTTTCTACTTTCCAAATTAGCTA
>CAINFN010000190.1 GCA_903848125.1 uncultured Bacteroidota bacterium | reverse complement strand
CCGCCTTCTTGCGGCTGTGCTGTTTTCTTAGATGCAGCTGTTGCAGTTGATTTAATCTCAGCCATGATTCAATTGATTTTTGGTTTTAAATAAAAATTTTTTAAGAAAATGTCCTTTTTGTTACTGGTAAGATTTCTAAAATCCATACACACTAATTTCTAAGGGCTTACAAAATAAGTAATTTATTGGTTGAAACAAACTTCAGCCAATAAATTTATTTTAAATTAATATTAAAAACTAACTGCTGTTGGCGGGGTTAAAATGAGCGCCCTGAATGTATAAGAAATTTCCATCATCTTTAAATGAAAAAAAGCCATCGAAAAACCCGATTTTAGGTTCATTTTCAAGAAGATAGCAATTGAAAAACTGAAAAAAAGAGGCTAAAATTGAGCTTTATTTAGATTCCTTTTAAAAGGTACCCCCTACTCATATCTTAAGGCATCAATGGGATTTAGGGCGGAGGCTTTCATGGCTGGATAGATGCCGGCTGCCAAACCCACCACTGAGCAGATGACTATGCCTATCAACACCCATAACCAAGGCACTACAAAGCCCGTATGTAAAACCAAACTAAATATATTGCCCACCAGAACCCCTAAAATAATGCCAAAAACAGCCCCTAAAATACTGATTAAAATACTCTCAAATAAAAACTGACGACGTACATCTTTCCTTTTCCCCCCAATGGCCTTAATCAAGCCCACTTCTCTTGTTCTTTCGCTTACTGCTACTAACATAATATTCATTAATCCAATGGCAGCTCCTATTAAAGTAATCATGCCAATCGCTCCTGCAGCACCGCTAATACCAGCTAATAATCCTATAAACAGATCAGCAAATTTGTCGCTTTTGTCTACCACAAAATTATCCGTTTCAGTAGGTATCAATCTTCTCGCTTTTCTCATTTGTTCGGTAGCCTCATCAATCGCAGGTGCTAACTCAGTCACATTATTCACCATAATACCCAATTGATAGGATGGATTGCTATTGGTATATTGACGGACGTTTTTTAAAGAAGAAAATACGATATCATCTTGACGCAACATAGCGCTGGACCCCTTTGACTTAAATAAACCTATAATACGATAGGGCTTGCCTTGCACTAAAATAATTTTATCAATACATTTTTCTGGCTTGTTGGTAAATAATTTAGCAGCAACACTGGAGCCTATCACACAAACGTTGCGCCCACTTTGAATGTCCACATTATTAATATTACGGCCCAATTCCAATTGATAGCCATTCACCGCTATGTAATTTTCATCTCCACCCCATAAAGTGATTTGAGGATTTGTTTTTTTATCTTTATAATGGAGTTCATTATTTCCGCCACCTCTTCTGTATACACTTACTTGAGCTCTGCTAAAACCATAATGTTCTTTAAAATAAGTCGCCTCTTCTATTCTGATCTCTTTATCTAAATTTGATTTTTTTTCTCTCTGCGTTTTTTTTGTTTTTGCAAATTGTTCGCCATTATTAGGGCCGCCGCCAAACCTTGCATTCATCTCTTTGTATCGGATGGTAAACGCATTAGCGCCCATAAAAGAAAAGTTTTCTTTTAAACTTTGATTCATTGCAGAGATAGCAGTAATAATGCCAATCAAAGCCATAATACCAAAAGCAATAATAGCAACAGTAATCCCTGTTCTTAATTTATTGCCTTTTACCGTGCGCCATGCCAACACAAAAGAATCCTGAATGGTCATTGTATTATGTTTATGAAATATAAAGGTAATACAGAATCATCAACGCTCATCGCATTGTTACCAGTAAATGAAGAACGGCTAAAAGTAGAGATAATTGAGCAGTAAATTAGGGAAAACGCCAAGGACGAGCAGCAAGATAGCAATGATCAAAAGTTTATTGGTGTAGTATTTTGGAACAACTCCTAATGCCGACTCACCCGTAGTAAAATACATAGCTTGTATGATTTTAAAATAGTAATAAATACTAATGGCTGCAAACACAACTGCCAAAATTACTAACCACAAACCTGCTCCAGCTTTTAATAAAGCACTTAGCATATAATATTTTGCAAAAAAACCGCCTGTTAAAGGAATGCCTGCTAATGAAAATAAGAAGATGGTGGTAACAAATGCAAGTAGCGGATTTGTTTTGCTCAAACCATTAAATGCGTCAAAACTATTTTCTTTCATTTTAATTAAAACGGCAAAAATTCCAATGGTAGCTAGGGAATAAACTACAGCATATAATAATACTCCTTCTTTTGCTATTTCCGATTTGCCATACAATGCAAATAACATAAAGCCGGCTTGCGCAATGCTGGAATAGGCCAACATACGTTTTACACTTCGTTGAAATACGGCAATGATGTTACCCACTAATAAAGTAGCAATTATTACAAAAGTTAATAAGAGGGTCCAAGAAAATGCCAACGCTTTATACTGACTACCAAATACATTAATAAATGCTATTATTCCTGCGGCTTTTGCAATAGTGGCCATGAAAGAAGTAAATACGGTAGGCGCCCCATCATATACATCTGGTGTCCAAAAGTGAAATGGTGCAGCTGATACTTTAAAGTTCATTGCTGCAAATAATAATATTAAGCCAGCGGAAAGCAGCATTTGCTCATGAGCCATGCCAGTAAGCTTATCAATTACAGGGTCCGTCAAATGAAAACTTCCAGTAGCGCCGTATATTAAAGTAATGCCCAGTAATAAGATGCCTGTAGAAAAAGAGCCCATTAAAAAATATTTTAAGGCAGCTTCATTGCTAAACATATTTTTTTTATCTGCACCAGTTAAAATGTAAAGCGGGATGGATAGTATTTCGATGCCAATGAACAACATTAGTAAATTATCAAAAGAAGTTAAAATACTAATACCACATAAAATGAAAAAGAATAAACTATAAAAATCGGCAGGTGTCTTGCTTAATTTTGAAATCTCCTCTCCATTCAACCACACATAAATAAAAGTAAGTGAGAACAATAATGTATTGGCATACAAACCAAAAGAATTAAATCTTAGCATGCCTTTGGTATCATATTCAAATACATACCAAGCATTTGCATGCGCCAAGTTGGCAAAAATTAAAATAAGTAATCCTACTAAAGCAATGTTTTTTTGCGCTTGTACATTTTTTATTCCCCAAGAACAAAACATCATGATCACGCCTAATAATGTAGAAACTATAATTGCATTCATTGCTAAACCATTTAATTATTTGACAAACAATTGTTGTAAAGTATCGGCTGTTAATGTAAATAGTGGTTGAGGAAATACGCCTGTTACCAATACAATCATTAACAAAATTATCAATACCGCTTGCGCCCCTTTATTGGGACCTTGCATTGTATTTATTTTTTCACTGACTTCTCCGTAAGCTACTTTTTGTACCATATTCAATGTATAAATAGCAGCCAATACAACGCTCACCCCTGCGAAAGCAGCCATCCAAGGATTAAACTGGAACAAACCAGTGAACATTAAAAATTCACCTACAAAAGAATTCGTTAAAGGAAGGGCCATGTTGGCTAGCGCAAAACCAACTAGTAAAATGGCTAAAACAGGTTGCTTCTTGGCGAGTCCGCCCATTTGCTGCATAGATCTAGTACCGGTTTGTTGTTCGATGATATCTGCTACCATCCATAAGCCCAATACATTTATGCCATGTGAAAACAATTGAATCAGTGCGCCTTGAGTGGCAATTTGCGTATGTGTAAATAAGGCAGCATTCATTAAACCAATATGAGCAATAGAGGAATAAGCGATTAATCTTTTAAGATCATCTTGACGAATAGCAATAAATGAAGCATATAAAATACCAATGATAGATAAAACAACTACTACATGCGTGTGCGCCATAAATGCTGCAGGAAAAAGTGGTGCCAACCAACGAATGACTCCATACAATCCCATTTTTACCATCACTGCACTCAATACCATCGTCACTGCAGTAGGAGATTGCTCATAGGCATCAGGCTGCCAAGTGTGTAAAGGGAATAAAGGCATTTTAATAGCAAAGGCAATGAAAAATAAAGCAAAAGCTGTGATTTGTTGCCCCGCAGATAAATTGGCTGACATAAAAGATTGTATAAGGAAACTATGATCGGCCGTATGTGCATTTAAAAATAAAATACCCACTAACATAAATAAAGAACCTAGGAAAGTGTAAATGAAAAATTTAAAAGTGATCGTAATTCTTTTTTCTCCGCCCCAAATTGAACATAAAAAATAAACAGGTATCAATGCCAATTCCCAGAAAAAATAAAATAGTAACGCATCTCCTGCTAAAAAAACACCCATTAAACCAGCTTGAGTAAATAATAATAGGGATAAAAAAATATTTCTTTGTTTAAAATCATTTTTAGCCGTAGCAATCAGAATAGCGGGGAAACTGATGGCCGTTAATAATATTAAAATTTTTGATAAACCATCTGCATGTAAAATAAATCTG
The DNA here is from genome assembly GCA_903848125.1 of uncultured Bacteroidota bacterium. Taxonomy (GTDB): domain Bacteria; phylum Bacteroidota; class Bacteroidia; order Chitinophagales; family Chitinophagaceae; genus Sediminibacterium. Next base: position 5,159 of record CAINFN010000190.1, on the reverse strand, counting down.
CTGTTTAAATTAGGCAACCAGACTGCATTAAAATCGACTACTTTATTACAAAGCATACCTATTGCAACGAACAAAGTAAGCACACTAAAAACAAGAGCAGTTCTTTGCGCTAATTGATTGTTCTTAATAAATAAAAGTAATAAGGCAGTCAAAATTGGAATAAACAAAAAAGAAAGTAAGATCATGGTTGCTTAATTAATTTTGATTCAATTTATAAAGAAAACGTAAAATAGGCGCATCGTTAAACCACAATAAAAAAAGTAGTATAATGCCAACGACCATAAATAAAATATAATACCCTACTTGTCCGTTTTGTATCAATCTAACTTTTCTTGAACTGTATTGAACTAATTTACCTGTTCCATTAACAGCACCATCTATGATTTGTTTTTCAACTATATTTTTCAGGAACCCAGCAAAACGATTTAAAGGATTTACAATAGCTTCATTGTACAACTCGTCAATATGCCATTTGTTGTAGAAAAATTTACCCATCGCGGTGGTGGGTGCTGCATCTGTTTTCTTTTTGTAAATAAAAATAGCAAGGACTATAGCTATCAGGGCGATAGCTACTGATACTGCCATTAAAATCCACTCTATTGAATGAGACAAGCCCAATTCAACCGGCTCACCCACAATGGGTATTAATTGATGTGACAACCAATGTTGTCCTCCCATTATTTCAGGAATACCAATGGCTCCAGCAATAGCACTTGCTATGGCTAATAAGACCAAGGGTAAAGTCATGGCTGAGGGAGATTCATGTAAATGATTTTCTTGATCGGCAGTTCCTCTAAACTTTCCTAAAAACGTAGTGGCATACAAACGGAACATATAAAATGCAGTCATCGCTGCTCCAATGACACCCAACACCCAATACACTGGACTTTTAGCAAAGGCTGCAGCAAGAATTTCATCTTTTGAAAAGAAACCACTAAAAGGTGGAACACCTGCAATGGCGATACAACCAATTAAAAAAGTAAGATGTGTGATAGGTAGCTTTGCTTTTAACCCTCCCATTTTACGAATGTCTTGTTCATGATGCATGGCATGTATTACCGAACCAGCGCCTAAGAATAACAATGCTTTAAAAAAGGCATGGGTGATCACATGAAATACTGCTCCTGAATAGGCACCTACCCCTAATCCTAAAAACATATATCCTAATTGACTCACTGTGGAATAGGCCAATACTTTTTTAATATCATTTTGCTTGATGGCAATAGTGGCTGCTAATAATGCAGTACTAATTCCAATGATGGCAATCACATGTTGAGTCAATTCACTATGACTAAATAAAATATTGCTTCTTGTAATCATATAGATACCAGCAGTAACCATGGTAGCAGCATGTATTAACGCTGATACAGGAGTTGGGCCGGCCATGGCATCAGGCAACCAAGTAAATAAAGGTATTTGCGCGCTCTTACCCATCGCACCTACAAATAATAATAGTGTGATAGCTGTAATATCAGTGGAAGATAATTTGGCTAAACTTTGGGTAGTTAATACTTCATTATAATTTACAGAACCTAGTTTAGTAATAAGTAAAAAAATGGCTAATAAAAAACCAAGGTCTCCAATTCGATTCATGATAAAGGCTTTCTTGGCAGCATAATTATAATTGCCATTGGTAAACCAATAGCCTATTAATAAATAAGAGCATAAACCCACTCCTTCCCATCCAATAAACATCACTACATAATTATCCCCTAAAACCAACACCAACATTGAGAATATAAATAAGTTCAAATAGGCAAAATAGCGAGCATAATGAGGAGCTGCTTCCTCCTTCATATAAGCTGTAGAATACAAATGAATCAATGAACCTACCCCCGTAATCACTAATAAAAAAAGAGCAGATAAATTATCGACTTTAAAATCAAAAGGAATTTTAACAGTGGCGGTATTAATAAAATCAAAATAATGCACCGTTACAGCACCATGATTTTGTATATACATAAATGCAAAAACACTTGCGATAAAGGAGGCAACAATATAACCTGTGGCCTTGTAAGCAATTACTTTTTTGCTCCAATAGTTTCGTCCAAGCCCATTGAATAAAAATCCAGCAAGAGGCCAAAGAAGGATAAAACCAATTAATATTTTCATGATACCCATTACTTAGTTCTTTAATCTATTTAAAAAATTGACATCAATAGAATGTGTATTACGATACATCATTACTATTATAGCCAATCCAATACTTACTTCTGCTGCAGCCACCACCATGATAAAGAATACAAATATTTGCGCATCTATACCCGCTGTTGTTGCACCCCCGTTTTGAACTGCCATTCCATAATACATTTTAGAAAAAGCAACCAACAATAAATTCACCGCATTTAACATTAATTCGATACACATAAATACGATAATCGCATTTCGACGTGTTAATACCCCTACTACCCCTATACTAAAAAGGGCTAAGCAGAAAAAGATATAATATTGTATAGACATATTTTCGAATTTTATTTTTTTCCAATAAGTACCGCTCCTACCATCGCACTTAAGAACAACACACTGCTTATTTCAAATGGAACTACATAATCACTAAACAAAGCTTTTCCTAGAGGATTTATTAATCCAATAGTCCCTTCCTTTAATAAAACCACTTTCCCCACTAATGGTGTTGCTTGTTTTACCAAGGCAATTAACAAGATTAAAAAACTTCCCCCTGTGATAACACCAGCAAACTTCATAAATAAAAGCTTTTGAGGTTCGCTGTCTTTTTTCACATTAATGAGCATAATCACAAATAAAAATAATACCATAATGGCCCCTGCGTATACAATGATGTTTACAATGGCCAAAAATTGTGCATTCAATAATATATAATGACCTGAAATCGCAAAAAATACCAATATCAACCACAGCACACTATGAATTGGATTTTTACTAATGAGCACCATAATGGCACTTATTAATGCAAAAACAGATAAGCTATAAAATAAAATTTCTAATACATTCATAATACTATGCTTCTACTCCTTTTGCTTTTGCCAACGCTGTTGCATTGGTTAAAGTATTAGGAATTAATAAATCATTCTTGTCATAAATAAATCCTTTGCGGGTGTAATTGGCTGGCGCAAAAGTTTCACTTAAATAAATAGCATCTTTTGGACAAGCCTCTTCGCACAATCCGCAAAAAATACAACGCAACATATTTATTTCGTATTTAGCGGCGTACTTTTCTTCTTTGTATAAGTGCTCTTCTCCTTCTTGTCTTTCAGCAGCTTCCATGGTGATGGCCTCCGCTGGACAAGCCACTGCACATAAACCACAGGCGGTGCAATTTTCACGACCTTCTTCATCTCTGTTTAATACATGCAAGCCTCTAAACACAGGACTAAATTCCCTTTTTTGTTCGGGGTACCTAATGGTAGGCTGTTTTTTAAACATGTGTTTAAAAGTAATCATCATGCCTTTAATAATATTAATCAAATACAGACGCTCCCAAAAAGTCATGGGCTTACGATTTACTGCGATTGATTTATTGGTTAATGCTTGCATGTTTTATTAGTACAGTTTTTTAAATTATAATTTTGATAAAATAATTGCGCCTGTCAACAACATATTCAATAGGGCCAAAGGAATCATTTTTTTCCAACCTAAATTCATTAATTGATCATATCTAAATCTTGGGATGGTCCAACGAATCCACATAAATAAAAATATAAAGAGTACAATTTTTATGAGCAAAGTGCCTACGCCTATCATAGCTGCTATATTGGGTGCCACAGTGGATTCATCAAAGAAAGGCAAGTCATACCCACCAAAGTACATACATGCCATAATCGCACTACTCATAATCATATTTACATATTCTGCAAATAAGTAAAATCCTAATTTCATGGAAGAATATTCTTGATGATAGCCAAAGTTCAATTCATTCTCTGCTTCTGGTAAATCAAAGGGAGTACGATTGCATTCGGCCATCGCGCAAATAAAGAAAATTAAAAAACCTAAAGGTTGATAAACAATATTCCAATAATGTCCTGTTACTTGATCGGCTACAATGGTTTTTAAACTTAAACTACCTGTAGTCATTAATAAAGCAATTAAAGCCAAGCCCATAGCAATTTCATAACTGATGGCTTGTGATGCTGCTCTTAATGCAGACATCAATGAAAATTTATTATTAGAAGCCCATCCGCCAATCATAATGCCATATACACCCATACTTACTACTGCAAAAACATATAAGATACCAATGTTCACATCTGCAATTTGCAATTCAATAGTTCTCCCAAATAAATGAAGGGAGGTTCCCCAAGGAATAACGGCACATGTCATCAAGCTTGCAGTCATTGCCAAACCAGGGCCTAAAATAAACAACCACTTACTGGAGGCATTCGGAATAATTTCTTCCTTCATAATTAACTTCAATCCATCCGCCAATGGTTGTAATAAACCAAAAGGGCCTGCTCTATTAGGGCCAGGTCGGTCTTGTAATATAGCCGCTACTTTTCTTTCGCCAAAAGTGGTATACAATGCAATACCCAAACTGGCAAAAACAATAATGACAATTAAAATTAATTTCTCAATAATAAAGGCCCAATCAAATGCGAGTAGTGTCATACTTTAAAATGTTAGGCGTTATTAGAATTATTGTTAAAATTATTTCCATGGGAAGGTCCGTCAATTTCACTTAAACGAATAGAAGGTAAGTTCACTTCGCTTTCATTATGTATATCCATTAATAAATGAGGGGCTCTGCCATCATTCACTGCTTTAAAAGTTTCAGTAGGTAAAGTAGTACCAATATTGCCTGCGTAATGCCCTTGTGCAATCACTGAATGTCTGTTGATTTCGCGCGGCCCTTCAATCACCCAATCATTAGTATGTTTTTTATCAAAACGACAAGTATTACAAATCCATCCTGGCTTACCTTCGGGTGTGTCTTCAATTTCACCCCACTCGTCTTTGCGTGCTGTCACTCTAAATACTTCATCTCCTCTATTCCATAAGGTTACACGACCAGAACAAGTTGGGCAATCACGGTGCGCATCCATCGGTTTTAAAAACCAAACTCTATTTTTAAAACGGAATGTTTTATCGGTTAAAGCACCTACTGGACAAACATCAATCACATTGCCTATAAAATCATTGTCCAAACTTTTTTCAATATGGGTAGCAATTTCTGCATGGTCGCCTCT